>NZ_SFBZ01000235.1:0-6378 GCF_007095495.1 Microcystis sp. M_QC_C_20170808_M9Col
ACCTAATTTTCAGGGAAAAAGTCCCTGAATTTTCCCCCTGATCACTCCCATGCCGGGTACTTTTTGATTGACAAAAAGTCTAAAAGTCTTACCCAACAAGGTTTTTAGATTTATTCAGCCAACCCTACTTAACCCAACTGTTCAAGGGGAACTGTCAGCGCCATAATAATCGATGGACTTCGATCGAGAACAGAAATTTTATGAGTTGCCAGCAAAAAAAGTTAATAGGGGGAAATAAGGAGCTATTCAGTTTTAAAAGCAATATTTAAGCGAAAATTTATGAAAATCGCTATTTTATCCCAAGATGCTTCTCTTTATTCGACCAAGCGACTGAAAGAAGCGGGAGAAGCCCAAGGTCATGAGGTACGAGTGATCAATTATTTGCGCTGTTACATGAACATCACCTCCCATAAACCCACGGTTGTTTATAACGGTAAACCCTTGGAGAGTTTTGACGCGATTATTCCCCGCATTGCCGCCTCAAAAACCTTCTATGGAACCGCAGTCGTCCGACAATTCGAGGTGATGAATGTTTTTACTGCCAACGACTCGCAAGCAATTTCTCGGTCGCGGGATAAATTGCGTTGTCTGCAAATCCTCGCTCGGGAAGGGATAGGTTTACCGGTGACGGGAATTGCTCACGCAACTCAAGATATCGATGGTTTAATCGAAACCGTCGGCGGCACCCCTCTGGTGATTAAATTATTAGAGGGAACTCAAGGTATTGGGGTAGTCTTAGCGGAAACCGATCAAGCAGCCAAGTCAGTTATTGAAGCTTTTCGGCAATTAGAGGCTAATATTCTAGTACAAGAGTATATTAAAGAGGCCAGTGGGGCAGATCTGCGCTGTTTTGTCATCGATGGAAAAGTGGTGGCCTCGATGAAGCGACAGGGGGCCGAAGGGGATTTTCGTTCTAATCTTCACCGCGGTGGTAAGGCAGAAAAGGTAAAATTAACCCCGGAGGAACGCAGTACGGCTATACGGGCCACTAAAGCCATGGGTTTACGGGTTGCGGGTGTGGACTTATTGCGGTCCAATCACGGGCCTGTGGTTATCGAGGTCAATTCCTCTCCCGGTTTGGAAGGAATAGAAGCGGCCACTGGTGTTGATGTGGCCAAAAAAATTATCGATTTTGTCGCTAAAAATGCCACCCTAGTCCTAAATCGCGATCGATATCAATATTAGCCGTCAGCCTTGCATCAGTTATCAGTTATCAGTTATCAGTTATCAGTGGGTAAGTTATCAGTCAATAGTATTAAGCGATAAGCTCGGAGCTGCCTTTTTACTGAAAAAGCTCCCCACACCCCACTTCCCCACACCCCACTTCCCCACTTCCCCACACCCCACTTCCCCACTTCCCCACACCCCACACCCCACACCCTACACCCCACACCCTACACCCACTTTCAAGTCAGATGTGATTTATCAGTCGGCAAATACACGGACGCTATCGGGAATAATCGATAGTTTTACCTTTGTACCGATGTCTAATTGGGTGTTAATCGTTGTTCTAGCGTGGATTTGGCTGCCGGTGGCCGTTAGCAGACAATAACGGTATTCCCGCCCTAAAAATTGGCGATCGCAAATAACCAGATTTCCCGTCTCATCCGGTTTAATTTTGACATCTTCCTCTCTCAGCATCAATTCCCCTTTGTCCAAATCTTGACCATCGGCAATTTCCCAGACTCCTATATCGGTTTGCCATTGTTCCCCCTCCCGTCTAGCGGGGAGAAAGTTAGCTTGGGTGACAAACTCGGCCACAAATCGCGAGGCCGGATGACTATAAATTTCTTCGGGATTGTTAATTTGTTCTAATTTTCCTTGACAAATGACCGCAATTGTGTCACTGATCACCATTGCTTCCTCCCGGTCGTGGGTGACAAAAATGGCCGAGATACCAGTCGCTTTCAGGATATGACGGATCTCGTGCCGTAAGCGTTGCCGGACCTGCACATCGAGATTACTTAAAGGTTCATCTAAGAGGATTAAAGAGGGTTTTGGGGCTAAAGCGCGGGCGAGGGCGACTCTTTGCTGTTGTCCTCCCGATAGCTGATGGGGATAACGTTTTTCTAGTCCTTGCAGTCCGACTAAATCCAAAGTTTCCGCCACCCTAGCGTTAATAGCTTTGGTCGATAATTTCTCCCCAGAATTTTTTAACCCGAAGGCGATATTTTCAGCAATGGTTAAATGGGGAAAAAGAGCGTAATCCTGAAAAACCATGCCCGTATTGCGTTTTTCCGGAGGAATAAAGGTTTTTTCGTCGGCAACTATTCGCCCTCCCAATTCAATCACTCCTTGAGATGGTTTTTCAAATCCCGCAATCATCCGCAGTAGAGTGGTTTTACCGCAGCCCGACGGACCCAATAATCCGAGAATTTCGCCCTCTGTTAAACTAAAACTGATATTATCGACAGCTAGAGTAGGAGAAGCGGGAAAACGCTTGTTAACCTCGGATAAACGCAGAATGACAGACTTTTTCATGGTGGGAAAGACAATCGCCCAGTCAGTGGCAGGGCTATTTACTTAAGAATTATTCCTAATTAGTTCACTATTATTGTTTATAACATTTTATTTGGCTAATTAGGAAACTTTCTCAAAAATTTCATGCTCACACCTGAAGATATTATTCTCGTTCCCCGGGGGGCCGAGCATAGCTCAATCCGTCGAGGATTAAGGAACATCGGCGATTTAGCCCCGCAAATTATCCCGATTAACCTTGGCGCTCCAGAATTCCTCGACAGTTCCCCAGTCTCTAAGCTATCTCTAGAATTTCTTAATAAGTTCAGGGGAAAAATTGTGCTGATGGGATTAGCGGGCAGTCTCAGCGATCGCTATCGAGTCGGAGATGGGGTAATCTATCAAGGTTGTGGCGCAGAAAAAGGGAATTATTGGCAGTGCGAACCGGAAATAACCGCAGAAATCGCCCAATTAACCGGATATAGTCTCGTTAAAGGTTTAACCAGCGATCGCCTGATTAGCCAGTCCGAGGAAAAACGACGTTTAGGACAAGGGGGCTATGAGGTGGTCGATATGGAAGGAGCAAGGATTTTAGCGGCTTTACGGGGGCAAAAAGTGGCAATTGTGCGCGTGATTAGCGACGAGGTGACGCAGGATTTACCCGATTTAGCCCCGGCAATTGATAATCAAGGTCAGCTGCGACCATTGCCCCTAGCTCGACAAATGTTAATCCGTCCCATCCCGGCCTTCCATTTGATTCAAGGTTCCCTAAAAGGTTTATCCGTACTAACTCAGGTGGTGCGAAAGTTGTGCGGCAGTAATTTTTAAAACTTGCTTGCAGATTATTTTTTTTCTGTGCTATAGTGGTTAAGCTAAAATCAAGCGGATGTGGTGGAACTGGTAGACACGCACGTTTGAGGGGCGTGTGGCTTACGCCTTGCGAGTTCGAGTCTCGCCATCCGCATAAACTTTTATCTGCCCTCCGACAAGAATTGCCCTTGTCACCTTGAATGTTGGCAGGATGCCCCCGTTACACCCGTAGGGTTAGTGGGGGAGGAATGCCGAGCAATAGGAAACGCTCGCAGCCCATCGACTCGGGTTGACGGCGAAAAAGAGCGACTCTTCCTTGACGAGCGAGCAACTACCATCGGGGAAAACTTGCCCGGCAAAATCCCACATCCGACAAAAAACCCCCGCTAACGGCGGGGGAGATGGCATAGTTTTCCTGTGATGCCTAGTGGGACTTAGGCGTTTTCGGTCAGCAAAAAAGGCTCAAACCATTACGGGACAAAGGGTTAACCTCGATTTATGATTTTCCTTGATCTATCGGGGTTTCAGCGATTTTGGGCTTCTCGAACCGGACTGTGAAATCGAATCAGGTTTCAGAAAGCCCGTTGACAAGGGGACTAAGTACCTAACCCCCTTGCCCGGACTTGTGGTCAGATTTAAATGATGACGCACTCTAGTTTAATAACCTATCTGGCGCGATTCTAAGCCGCAAAGATATTGTCCTCCGTTAAGCTAAGACCAGGAGTCAAGGTCGCCAACAGAGTCTGAACCGATGAACCATTACCATCCACATCAAAGAAGAGTTGGCCTGTCGGTTGATTAAAGATAAAGCGATGGCTGGCCGTTGTTGCGACGGTTCCCAAGACAAATTGAGCCGCCGCAATACTTTCACCGGCGATTAATCCGCCACCAAAACCCGCCGCCGAGACTTGGAGCGTATCTTGGAAAACGTTGAAGTCCGTAATCGTATCTTGGCCCTCACTGGCAAGGCTATAGGCAATTACGTCAAAACCGACACCAGAGGTAATTTTGTCGTTACCGACACCACCGACTAGCACCTCACTCGCACTAGAACCAAGGAGGATATCATTGCCCGCTCTTCCACTCAGGGTACGAGTGGTTCCGGCTTCCACCACATCATCGCCCGTTGTGCCCTGTTGATTGATCACGCCGTCATCATTGATGATGGTAGTGACAACCGGGCTAGTAGTACCAATCGTGTAACCACTGCCGCTGGTAATGGTCAAGGAGACTGTTTCATTGGGTTCTTTAACGGTGTCGGCGGTGGGGTTAATGGTTAAGCTGGCGGTACTTGACCCAGCGGCGAAAGTGATGGTAGCTGTGCCTGGGGTTGCGCCGGTGTAGTCGGCAGCATTAGCAGTTCCGGCAACACTGAAGTTGACGGCGAGGGCGCTGGTGGTCGGACCGGAACGGGTAAAGGTATAGATCAGATTGGCTACGCCGTCTTCACTCACCCCGCTATAGTTACTGGCTAATGTCACCACCGTAGGAGCAGTACCCGTAGTCAGAACTAACTGCACATCTCCTGGTAAGGGATTGGAAAAACCAAAGACGTACTCGCTATTGTCAATCGTATCCAGAGTTGTCAATAAACCGCCCAGGGCAAAGGCTTGACCGCTCTTGGCTGTCAAGGCACTGATGGCGGCGCCGTTGAGGTCAATGGTATTAATCTTGTTATCGTCTGCATTGGTGTAAACCAGGCTGCCATAAATAGCACCATCTCCTAAGTCAGCATAGATCGCCGTTTTACCGCTTCCCCCCGCCGTTAGGGTGGGTACCGCCGTCGTGACATCCCGTAACTCATAGGTTTCGCTGGGTTGCGGACTATTGTAGTCAAAGGTCTTCACCTTCAGTTGAGCGCTGATAATCGGGGCGGTCAATGTGGGCAGATTGAAGGTAAACCAGTTGCGGAAGAGCTTCCCATCAGCAATGTTATTATCTCCTGCAATGTAATTGGTATTAGTAGGACCGTGGAATCCCGTGCTATCGTACCATCCCGTATCTGCCGCGTTCAGGGTGATCGTCCCCCCTATGTCATTGTCAGCAATGCTTACAGTTGCACTAGAAGATGGTGTGATGTTGCCTTGACTGGCTGTAGCGGAGCCAGACTTATTGCCTAAACTGCCGGGGGTATAACCAGAGCCGGCTAAGACGGTTAAGGTAGCAGTTTCTGTGCCTTCTACAATGCTGTCATCAATGACATTCAGGTCGACCACTGCGGTGGGGGAACCCGCCGCAAAAGTCACCGTGGTGGGAATGGCCGTATAATCCGCTCCATTGGTTGCTGTACCACTCATGGCGATGTTAACCGTCAAGGCGCTGGTGGTGGAACCGGTGCGGGTGAGGGTATATTGACCATTGTTGGCGGGTTCACCAGCCACGGCATCGTTGGCTACTACTGTGATTACAGGTAAGGTAACACCGCCATCACCATAGATTTTGACATCATCAAGGTTCCACGAACTTACTGTAAATACACCAGAGCTACCAACATTGAACCCGAAACGAATTCGAGTTGAGGCACTCTTGTGGGCGCTAATATTAAATTGTTGAGGAGTCCAAACGTTATCTTGGACTCCTGGAGAAGCTCCTGAACTCCAGAGATTGACCCAGCTAGAACCGTTGAAGATCTCAACTGTGTTCTGCATATAGGGAGTGTAGTCACTATTGAGCCAACGGGCATATTCAAAGAACAACTGATTGGCCGTGCTGGTGTTGATAACCGGACTGGTTAAATAATAGAAGCCGTGCAAAGCTGTAGAGGCATTTCCACCAATAACAACCCCAGCTACACCATTATCGGCTGTGGGAGTATTGTCCGTTCCGGGATCAGGGTTCCCATAATTTTGACCCGTAGAAGTTGTGGCAGCACCGATTTGCCATTCTGTACCCAGAGTCCAACCCTTGCTGTTATTGGCAAAATCATCCGAGAAGTAGGTGGTAAACCCTTCCTCAGAAATAATAGTTCCCGTTGCTGTATTAGGAGAACCACCAATGTAGCCCGTCCCAGAATTGACGGTTAAAATAACTGATTCGCTGTTTTCCTGTACGGTGTCAGCAATGGGATCAACCACGACCGTTGCCGTTGTCGCACCAGCAGCAAAAGTGACG
>NZ_SFBZ01000236.1:0-7052 GCF_007095495.1 Microcystis sp. M_QC_C_20170808_M9Col
TCCTTCTTGTAGTACATCGCTTGGTACAAAAAACAAGGGCAACAAAGCCTGAAACGACCGGCTCCTGACTCCTGACTCCTGACTCCTACCCCCAGGAAAAACTTTTTCAGCAGACCCTATTTACTGTTTACTTTTTATTTTTGACGCGCTGTTATCATGCTGATTCGTCCCCGTCGTCTTCGTTATACTCCAGCGATTCGCCGTCTTGTTCGTGAAACTGAATTAACCGTTAATGACTTGATTTATCCCCTCTTTATCATGGAGGGAGAAAATCAAAAGGTGGCTATTCCTTCTATGCCCGATTGTTATCGTTATTCCCTTGATTTATTGCTCAAAGAAGTGGTTAATGCTTATAATTTAGGCATTAATGCCATCGCTCTTTTCCCCCTGATTGCCGAAGATAAAAAAGATAATTTCGGTAGAGAAAGTTATAATCCCGATGGTTTAGTGCCAAGGGCGGTGAAAGCGATTAAAAAAGAAGTCCCTGAAATAATTATTATTACCGATGTTGCCCTCGATCCTTTTTCAATTTATGGTCATGATGGTATTGTGGAGGACGGTAAAATTCTCAACGATGAAACCCTGGAAGTTTTAGTGAAAATGTCGCTCTCGCAAGCGGCAGCCGGGGCTAATTTCGTCGCCCCTTCCGATATGATGGATGGTAGGGTTGGGGCGATCCGTCGAGCTTTAGATGCGGCTGGCTATTTGGATGTGGGAATTCTCGCTTATACGGCTAAATATGCCTCTGCTTATTATGGTCCCTTCCGAGATGCCTTAGAATCAGCCCCAAAATTTGGTGATAAGAAAACCTATCAAATGGATGGGGCTAATAGTCGGGAAGCCTTACGGGAAGCCAGTTTAGACATAACAGAAGGGGCAGATATTATTATGGTTAAGCCCGCTCTGGCCTACCTCGATATTATCCGTCGTCTGCGCGATAGTAGCCATCTTCCCGTCGCCGCTTACAACGTCAGTGGTGAATACGCAATGATTAAAGCGGCGGCAAAACAGGGCTGGATTGACGAAAAAAGCCTGATTTTGGAAACTTTAATCAGTATGAAACGAGCGGGGGCCGATTTGATTTTGACCTATTTTGCTGCCGATGTGGCATTAATGAAACAGGAAAGCCGATTTTAGGGTTTTTGCCAGCGAAATTGATAGACATTATCCTGCGCTCCCCATACCTGCCGACCAAGGCTATCATAACCTCGATCGCTGGTATCCATGCCCTGGGAATGTAGAATAATTGTATTAGTTATTTTCACCGCACCTCTGGCATTAGTGGGACAACCCTGGGGGGGAGTTTCTCCCCGATAACCCCCCGCTATCGGTTTTAAAAACACAGTACACACCGACTCGGCCAAATCTGATACATTTAATTTTCTTTCTGTCAAGTCTTTGTTACAAAAATTAATAAAGTTAGGGGCATTATTTAACTTATAAGCTTTCGATTCCACAGTGGAATTATCGGGGCTAGGTTGAATGACTAAAATTCTTTGACGATAGGGTTGATTTAAGCGATCGATAATCGCCTGTTCCTGATAAAGATAAATACTATCCTGTTTCGGGGAAAAATCCACCGCACAGGTAGTCATTTGCACCTTAGCAATGCGGGGATTAGTCTGCGCTTGTTGCGTCGTATCCATGACCCCAATTAAATGACTAGCCACCCCTTGTACTTGCGGATTAAGGGGCAAAGATTGAGTAAGAAAAAATCCTAGGGCGATCGAAGTTTTCAGCATAAGCAGAGGCTTGATTCCGGTTAGTCTCTAATTAGCTTAAACTAATAAGCAGCAAGAGCAAAAATACCCCTTTTCCCATGGCTAATCATCTGGCTGAATCTGAAAGTCTTTACCTGCGAAAACACGCCGAAAACCCGATCGATTGGTGGTATTGGTGTGACAGCGCCCTAGAAATTGCCAGGGGAGAAGATAAACCGATCTTTCTCTCGATCGGTTATTCTAGCTGTCATTGGTGTACGGTTATGGAAGGAGAAGCTTTTTCCGATCGGGCCATTGCCGATTATCTCAATCAGTATTTTTTGCCGATCAAAGTTGATCGCGAGGAAAGACCGGACATCGATAGTATCTATATGCAAGCATTGCAGATGATGGTCGGTCAAGGGGGTTGGCCTCTGAATGTCTTCCTAACACCGGATAGTTTAATTCCCTTCTATGGTGGCACCTATTTTCCTGTGCAACCGCGCTTTAACCGGCCCGGTTTTCTGCAAGTGTTGCAATCGGTACGTCGCTATTATGACGAGGAAAAGCAGAAATTAAGCAAATTTACGGCCGAAATGCTGGGCGCACTGCGTCAATCAGCTATTTTACCCCGAGCAGAGACTAATTTAGCCGCTCCTTCCCTTTTAGCCACAGGAATCGAGACAAATACGGCGGTGATTCGGGTTAATCCCAATAACTACGGTCGGCCCAGTTTTCCGATGATTCCATATTCTCATCTGGCTTTGCAGGGTAGTCGCTTTGGTGACGATTTTGAGGATTCCCTCCGGCAAGCGGCCTATCAACGGGGGGAAGATCTGGCCCTGGGGGGAATCTATGACCATGTAGGGGGAGGATTCCATCGTTATACGGTGGATTCGACGTGGACAGTTCCCCATTTTGAAAAAATGCTCTACGATAACGGGCAAATTGTCGAATATTTAGCCAATTTGTGGAGTGCGGGTGATCGAGAAGCGGCCTTTGAGAGAGGGATTAAAGGCACGGTTAACTGGCTAAAACGGGAAATGACCGCCCCAGAAGGTTATTTTTATGCGGCCCAAGATGCCGATAGTTTTGAGAATGCCACGGATAGGGAACCGGAGGAAGGGGCCTTTTATGTCTGGTCGGATCGGTCGTTAAGGGATTATCTCTCGACCGAGGAATTGGGGCTGCTGCAGGCTAATTTTACCGTTACTGCCGAGGGTAATTTTGAGGGTCGTAATGTCCTGCAACGTCGGCAAGGGGGAGAATTAGGGAAGGAGATAGAAAATCTGCTCGATAAGTTATTTATTCGGCGTTATGGCAGTTCTCAAGCCCAATTAGCTCTTTTTCCCCCGGCCAGAGACAATCAAGAGGCGAAAACCGTCTCTTGGCCGGGACGGATTCCGGCGGTAACGGATACGAAAATGATTGTCGCTTGGAATAGTTTGATGATTTCTGGTTTAGCCCGGGCCTTTGCCGTCTTTAGCGAACCTTTGTACTGGCAAATGGCTACGGTCGCGGCCGAGTTTATTCTCAAGCATCAGTGGTTAGATGGACGTTTTCAGCGCTTGAATTATCAGGGTCAGGCCTCGGTTTTGGCCCAATCGGAGGATTTTGCCTATTTTATTAAGGCTTTACTGGACTTGCAAACGGCTAATCCCCAAGAAACTGCCTGGTTAGAGGCGGCTATCGATCTACAAGGGGAATTCGACCGCTGGTTTTGGTCCGAGGATGAGGGGGGATATTTTAATACTGCTTCTGATCATAGTCTCGATCTGATCGTGCGAGAACGGGGTTATACGGATAATGCCACCCCTTCGGCTAACGGAATTGCGATCGCTAATTTATTGCGTCTGTCGCGATTGACGGAAAATCTAGAATATCTCGATCGGGCCGAAAAGGCCTTGCAATCTTTTAGTACCATCCTAGAACAGTCCCCCACCGCTTGCCCCAGTTTATTTGTTGCCCTCGATCACTATCGTCACGGTTTCTGTCTGCGCGCCCCGGAAAGCTCGATCGAGCCGCTGTTAAGTCGCTATTTGCCCACTGCGGTGTATCGAGTCGATGCCAGTTTGCCCTCTAGCACATTTGGGTTAATTTGTCAAGGGTTATGCTGCCTTGAACCGGCGGAAAATTTAGAACAGTTGGACCAACAAATTGCTGGGGTGATGGCGGGTCCGTCAATACTGCTCGGTTAACTTAAAGATGGTGCGTTCCCCACGATCAAACGATGGAGTAACAAGGATGGCATCAGGGAACGCACCCTACTCGTGACTGGTGACTTGTTCTGAACCACGACTCGGATTCAAATCAGCTAGATAAATATCGCCTCGCATTTATTTCTTATCCTCTTGTTCAAGGTGAGATAAATAATCGGGTAAAATACTTTCTGAAAAGCTAATATCCTCTTGAGCCAATTCATTTTGTAACGCTTGTGCTTCTGCATCTGAAATATTATCCCATTTCTGAAAACGTGAATTTCTTGGTAAGGATTGGGCGAATTCAAGGACTTTTTGTGGTTTTTCTAGCGTTAAAGTCTTAATAATTGGCAAAATCTGGCCTTGAAGATTATTAATATCGGTGATAGACATTTTAATTTTTACTATATTTACACTAGACTGGTAATCGTAGCATAAAAGTATGCTTGTTGTCAATCATTTAATTTCGTGGATTGGCAAAAGGTATAATTAACACATCTCGCTCAGACTGTTATCTTTTGTCCTGTATATTGTTTTGTTATTTCCTTAGGATTTCTCAACAATTGACATTCATTTTGGTAGAAAACTTCATAATCTGGTGCAAGTTCAAGACGTAACTGTTTCCACAAACTAATTCCTTCTTGTTTAAAATCCGTTTCAGCTTGCTGATTCGGAAAATCTGATAAAGGTGGATAGTCTTGATTTAAAGTCTTATCGTAAGTATCCTGCCATGGGTTTAAACGCTGAATGGTTTCTTTACTTAATGGCAATTCTTCAGGAGCAATGTTATCAATTTCATCTACTCCCCAAAGTGGGTAACTTCCATAATCTGCCCAAAGTTTGATTCTGATTGCCATAATTATCATTCCTGAATAAGTTTGTCAATTAATTAGCACTCACTATGTAACCATTATGACTAATTTCTAGAGAAATATACTGGATCATTTCATTGATTTTTACTTGATAAATTATTCGACTTTTCCCTTGTATGCCAATAATTTTACCCTCACTAATAGCTCTTATGATTAAATCGGGAATTTGTGCTTCGGCAATACCTCTCTTGAGGAAATCTTCTCGATGATTTTCTAGAATATGCAGTAATCCAGAACCTCTCTCTCCTCCTTTTCCGGTTTCTAGAAAAATAATTTTTCCCCTAGGCTCTTTAGTAATGAGAATATTTTCTGGGGTATGTTTGATTCCTGCTTTTTTAAGTTCAGCAATCGGGAGTTTTTTCTGAGCGTTGTTGGGATGCTCCATCATTGCCGATTATAGCTCAAGATTGCAGAGGTTAATCCAGTTTACTCATTCCTGTATTATGCAATAAACCCCTTCAAGATTGAATGAAGGGGCATTTATTGTATTTTTGGAAGCCAATTAGCCGACTTTTGTGGTTTCTTTGTCGGTGGATTGGGATGATTTTAGTTTACGTTTGAGTATCTCCATTATTCTAAGTTTCGCTTTTTCCAGTAATCAGGTTTACGTTTTCTATATGCGATCGCAACCACCCAAATAAATGCTTCAAATCCTATTCAGATAACAAATCTAGCCCTAATCCTATCTTTTGCTTCTCATAATATTGAATAGCATTGTCAAGTTCTCCTGTTGCTTCACTGTGAATAATAACAGGTTTCACGAATATTTCTCTCGTAATTCCAATAATACTTTATCTGATGGTTCACCATTGGCTGGTCCAGCATAAATTTCGGCTAATCTTTCAGTTAATTCTCTATCCCAAGCATCTAAAACATTGTCATCTACACCTTCATCTAAGGAATGGATGAGAAAGTAAGCTTGTTCAGCGCGATCTTGCACAGAAAGTTGAGCAAGTTCTATTTTGAGGGTTTCTGCTGTTTTAGTCATCTTGAAAGCATCTATAACCAATCATCTTAGATTGTAAGTAGTCGGACATAAATAAACAACACTATGTTAAGGAATGTAAAATAGCCAGTTTTCGCTGCTGCATATAGCTTTCTACCCTATTTACAAAACTTTATACAGCAGCGAAAACTTATGTCCGACTACTTAGTAGCAGCTCTCAGCTTGCAAGATAAACCATACTCCTTGAAATCATGGGAATTGAGAGAGTTATGCCAAAAATACCCCCTCAATTGACTGAATTAAGGGGGCATTTGTCGCAGATATTTATCAAGAAATTCCTCTGATGTTAAACAATCAAAATCAGCAATAATTTTGATTAATTCTCGATTTTCAGACAAAAAGATTTCTGCCGCACCATATTTGGCAGTTAGATAGATAAAAACATCTTCAGAAGGCACTAATTTTTCTGCAATTATCTTACTTGCTTCTGCTTTCATTTCAATCGTTTCTGGTATAAATAAGCAATTAAGATTCTGCCAGATTTGATCTACTATTTTGGCTGCCCAATCTTTACCTTGAAGTCTTTTGCCAACTCGTAAAATTTGGTTAATGAGTTCCTGCGAAATAATAACTTTGATTGAAGATTGATTATTGTGGGTATAATATCCTAACCATGTAAGAATTCGCTCTTGTGGTGAGAGGGGTTTTAATTGACCAATAATATAAATATTTGTATCTAAAAAAATTCTCCTCATTCATACCGCTCCTGAAATAGTTCTTGCTTCACTTTACGAATAAGCTCTAAAATCTGTTCATCAGTTTCGATACCTGCTTCTTTAAATGCAGCTTGCATCTTAGTACGAGCTTGTTCAAATTCTACTTGTTCATTTTGATCGGGAACAATAATAACAAGTTCAATCTCTGTGTCTGTTGGCAAATCTTGATGGGGTTGCTCGATAATTAATTGTCCATCTTTGATTTTGGCTTTAGTCTGAATAAATTGCATTTTTGATTTCTCCTCAGACTCAATCTGGTTTATTATGTCTATCTTATCATTTTCGAGCGACTAATGTGTAAGAGGAAGAGATATAAAAAAACAAAACCCCCTCAACTGACTGAATGAAGGGGCATTTATGGTATTTTTAGAGGCAATTTAGCCTACTTTTGTGGTTTCTTTTTCGGTGGATTGGGAGGGTTTTAGTTTGCGCTTGAGGGTTGAACCCACATTCCGCACCCTAAGTGTCACAACGTCTCGAAAGAGGAAGGAGCGTGAGTCAAAATACTTATCTAGAGGAGTGAGTTGGCGGCAAGCTGCCGGCAACTAAGTCGAAAAATT
>NZ_SFBZ01000237.1:0-6988 GCF_007095495.1 Microcystis sp. M_QC_C_20170808_M9Col
CGCATTTAAAGCACTTATTCTTAAGATTAGCCGAATCTCCCCCAATCCCTTTACTGTTGCCTCTTGCCTCTTGCCTCTTGCCTCGTCTCAACAAGCAATTTAAATGCTTAACAGCTTATTATCCTCGCAAAGAAATAAAGCTAATTTACACACAGATTATAGGGGCGAGAGGAAAAACCGAGAACCCTCCCAAGGAAAAAAACCGATTTGGTGATGGGGGGATTTTTCAGTTATCAGTGAACAGTGGCAAGTGGGAAGTGGGGAAGTGGGGAAGCTGTCTCATCACCCTATCACCCCAAAACCCTATCACCCTATCTCCTCACTCCTGACGACCGACTCCGGACCCCCGATTACTGATTTGACATTTGGGCGGTGATTACGGTGAGATCGATCGCCCTTTCCCCCCTTCTGATTCTTAGGGGTAAAGATTGACCGATCCCGGTTTTTTCCACCATTTCCTGTAACTCAGCGCCATCGCTAACCGGTTGATTATTAGCTTTGACAATCACATCCCCGCGACGGATCCCGGCTTTTTCGGCGGGGGTATTGGGTAGGACTTTCACCACCAAAATTCCCGACACTTCCGGGACGATCATGGCAGAATTGGGGTTTTGATTATTAGCCCGGGCTAAATCGGGAGTTAGATTAACCATCTGCACACCGATATAGGGATGGGCCACCTTTTGACCTGCTTCTAGGGTTGCTTGTAACTGCTTGGCCCGGTCGATGGGAATGGCAAAACCGATGCCCATGGCATCGGCACGAATCGCCGTATTGATGCCGATGACTTCTCCTTGGGCGTTGAGTAAAGGACCGCCGGAATTGCCCGGGTTAATAGCGGCATCGGTTTGGATAAAATCAATGCGTTTATCGGGAATACCCGCCTTAGCCGCCGAGCGCCCGATCGTGCTAATAATTCCTAAAGTTACCGTATTATCTAGACCGACGGGATTGCCTACTGCGATCGCCCAGTCCCCCACTTGTATGGATGAGGAATTGCCGAGGACGGCTACAGGTAAATTTTCCCCTTGGGGATTAATTTTCACTACGGCTAAATCAGTGATCTCATCAGTACCGCGTACTTCTCCCTTGAAGCTACGACCATCTTTTAAAGTTACCGTTACCTTATCGGCATTATCGACCACATGGGCATTAGTTAAGATTAAACCACTGCCATCGATAATAAAACCCGATCCCTGGCCCGCCACTCGCTGCTGGGTGGGAAGACGAAACTGTTCTCCAAAAAACTCCTGAAAAAAAGGATCATCAAAAAAGGGGCTATTGGGACGAGTAATGATCGCTTCGGTGTCAATTCGCACTACTGCCGCACCCGTGCGCGCCACTGCCTTAGCGACAAAACTTTCCGCCGTCATCTCCGGGGGAATTCTGGCCAGATCGGCGGCAGCGCTGGGCAGATTTTGAGCATTTACCGCCGCTAAACTGCTAAAACCGAGCATAATTCCCAGAAAAGTTGCTAAAGCGTGGGTAATAGTTCGCCGTAACCCTGTAGGAAGTTTCATACTTTGATCTCTGATTCTGATGTTTTGACTGTTTCTGTCTATTGGTTGACAGACGGACTATTAAAAATCTAACAAATCGATCGCTCCGATTAAATCGATGGTTGACACCAAATCCGCCAGCAGACGGATTTGGTCAAGGTTTGCCGTTTACTAGGGCTGGCTGAATAAATCTAAAAACCTTGTTGGATAAGGCTTTTAGACTTTTTTTCCCTCAAAAAGTGCCTACCATTGGAGTGATCGGGGGTAAAATTCCTGGACTTTTTCCCTGAATTTTCAGCAGACCCTAACTAATCTCTGATCACTAGGGGCGATTGCAGGGTAATATTTAAATCTCGATCGGGGTTAACAGAGTATAACTGCACGGAACTACCACCGACAATTCCCGCCGCCGGTAAGCCCCATCCTGCAAGGGTTCCCACGGCTGCCCCCGCTAAGACATCGAGAACTTCGATCTTGCGATCGCCTGTGAGAGCAGCGATCGCTGTGGCTGCCCCCGCACCGGCGAGGGTTCCCCCTAAGATATCTTGAGTTTTTGCCCCTTTACGCAGGGTTTCAGTGGTAGTAATTAATCGCGAAGTGGCATTGAGGGGAATGGTGCGATTACCCCCATCGAGGCGAATTTCATCGGCAATAAACCGCACACCTCGGCCCGCCGCTTCTAAAGTACCCTTGACTTCACTTCCCGCTGCAATCACCACAATCCCATTCCGGTCACGAATATCTCTGGCTACGGTTAAAGTCAGAGGAATAACATCACTTTTAGAAACTAAAATTTTATCGGCTTTCTCGTAATTCAAAGGGATAACTGTTCCCACCGGAATCGAGATTTGTTGAGCGATGAGACGTGGCCGATTAATATTACTTTGAGCGAGGACGGGAAAAGTACCGGACATCGACCCCATGAGCAGGGTAATCAGTAAAGCTGTACTGGCTCTAGTAACAGGATTCATAGACATAGCGGTTATCCTCTCAAAAAACAACAGTGAACTTTCTCTGTTTCTAGATTATTTTTTTCTGTCTGTCATGTCAGTCCCCTCAACAGGGAATTTTTTCCCTCTCTATAGGGAAAAAAGTAGAATGGGAAAGTTTCCGCATTTTGTCCATCGACCGCAAAGGAGAGCCGAACAGCCTAGAATAGTAAAAAACCCTGGATTGCCATCGTCTATGGAACTCGCTGCCGGAAAAATCCTTAGTCATCGCTACCAAATTATCCGTCAATTGGGAAAAGGGGGATTCGGACAGACTTTCTTAGCCTGCGATCGCCAGTTACCCAATCAAAATCGCTGTGTGATCAAACAATTTAAACCCCAGTGCCGGGATGCGGAAACTGTAGCCATCGCTAGACGACTCTTTGAAACCGAGGCGAAAATCCTGCAAGAATTGGGCATTCATCGTCATATTCCCCGTTTATTTGCTTATTTTGAGGAAAATGGGCAATTTTTTCTCGTGCAAGAATACATTGAAGGGGAAGATTTAGCCAGAGAAATTATTGCCGGTGTCTATAGGCAAGATGAAGGGAAAGTGGTAGCTTTATTAACAGAAATTCTCTCAATTCTCGAATTTGTCCATCACAAACAGGTGATCCATCGCGATGTTAATCCCTTTAATCTTATTCGTCGCAGCCAAGATCATCAATTGGTTTTAATTGATTTTGGTGCTGTCAAACAAATTAGCACTCAAGTGGTTAAAGAAGGTAAAACCGTTTCTACCATCGCTATTGGTACCCCTGGTTATTTCCCCAGTGAACAGGCCCAAGGTTATCCGCGTTTTAGTAGCGATATCTATGCCGCTGGTATGATTGGATTACAAGCTTTAACCGGTAAAGATCCCGAAGATATTCCACTGGATGCTCGCACGGGGGAAATTCTCTGGCAACATTTGGCCATGACTAGCGCCGAGTTTAGTTATGTTATCGAGCGCATGATCCGCTATGATTTTCGTCAGCGTTATACCAGTGTCAGTGAAGCATTAATCGATCTGAGAAAATTAGGGAAAATTCATCATCTCGATCCGAAAACTACCCAGTCGGTTAAACCTCAAGGTCCGATTGCTCGTCCAGGGAAATCTTGGCTAACAAAAATCTTGTTTGTCTTTGGGACAATTGGCTTAATAGCGGGCGCTTATCTGGGTTTTGACTATTGGAAAAATTCTCGTAATTCTCTTCGTTACTATCAACAAGGTCAGACTTTTTATCAACTCAAACGCTATACCGATGCCCTCAATTACTATGATCAAGCCTTAAAAATTAATCCCGATTATCTTGAGGCATTCCAAGGAAAAGCTGATGCTTTATTAGCTTTACAAAGATACTCGGAAGCTTTAATTATCTACGAAAAAGCTATTCAAATTAACCCAGATTCCGCTTGGCAAGCTTGGCTCGGTCGCGGGCAAGCTTTAGATAAATTAGGCAAAAATCAGGAGGCTTTGGAAAGTTTTGATCGGGTCTTATCTTTTAATCCTGCCGCTAGTCAAGCTTGGCAAGGTAAAGCCGATATCTATCTAGAACTGCAACAATATTCCGCCGCTCAAAAAGCTCTTGAAAAATTGTTAACTTTTCAACAAAATGATGCAAAAATATGGTACAAAAAAGGCTGGTCATTACAGAATCTTGAGGATTATGAAGGGGCAGTTAAAGCCTATGATCAGGCTCTAGCTATCGAACCAGATAATGCCTTAATTTGGTATCAAAAAGGTAATAGTTTGTATCAATTAAATAAAATTAATGATGCTTTAGAAAGTTATAGCAAAGCCGGACAATTTAATCCCCAATTTTCCCAAGCTCACTATAGTCAAGGGATTATTCTGCAAAAATTAGGCCGCAAGTCAGAAGCTTTGGAGGCATTTACTCAAGCAACTAAAGCCAATTCTAATTATTATCAAGCTTGGTTACATCAAGGGGCATTACTTCATCAAATGGAAAGATTTGATGAAGCGATCGCATCCTACGAAAAAGCTCGCCGCATTTCTTCCCAAAAAGCCGAAGTTTTTATCGGTATCGGTAACGCTTGGTATCGTTTAGGCGACTATTCTCAAGCCATAAACGCCTATCAACAGGCGATTCAAAGACAAAAAGATAACCCAGAAACCTGGAAAAGTTTAGGCAATAGTTGCTTTAAACTCGGTCAATACGAGCGAGCGATTCAAGCTTATCAAGAATCACTTCGTTATCGTTCCAATGACCGAGAAGTGCAAACACAAAAACAACTGGCAGAAACTCGCTGGCAAGAACTTCAGCAATCTTCCCAAAACCAAACCCCCAAAGTCGATAGCGAGGAACAGGTTCCCTAACTTCTGCTCTTTTTCGGCAGCTTTATCGCTTTTTACCAGTATTTCTCGGCAATAGTTCCCGTCCTTGATAAAACTGTTTTATCAGTTCTCCCAAGCGCCAATAAGCTGCCACCATAATTACAGTTAATACTGTCAGCACTGTCACGGGAAGGAGGGCCGATTGACCGAAAATTAGGGCTAAAAGTGGTAGAGATAGACCAAGAACAATAGCGATCGCTAATGTTAACCCCCGCAGACGATTAATATTTTTTAAAGCCCCTTGACAAACAGCACAATTTTTGGTATGGGAGTGATAGCGTTCGAGGAGAATCTCTTTTGATTGTCGGGGGGGGAAAGGTTGACCGGCGAAAGGATCAGCTTGGTATTGATTAACCCAATTGCGATACTCAAACACTAATAAATCCGCTTTGGTAGGGAGATAACAAGCTTGACTAAAATTCCGACTATCCCCCTGAGCTTGCAGATAACGCTCTTGATAGTAGAGAAAAATCTGATCATCTTCAAGAATAGCGTTTTGATTGATGTGGGAATACCAAGTGGGGGTAAGCTTAATGAAGAATTTCGGCAGTTTAGAGTTAAATTTAAAGGGAAAACGAGCAAAGAGACGACATTCTCCCTGACGGATTGGAGTTGCATAGACTGCGGTTAAAGTCCGTCCGAACTTTTCCGAGGTGAGATCGTGGTAAATTAATCCGGGGGCGATAAAATTGCTGTATTGTTGACCTAATTTACCTTTACGCGGTCCTTCGGGCCAAATTCCCCTAAATCCCTGACGATTGGACTCGATAATTTCTAACTCCATAGGAGCGGCATTGGCCCGATTACCGATGGTGAGATGATGGGTATAGGGAACATGACTAGAATCGATAATATTTTCGATTAAAGTGACGGCCGAGTAGGGTAGATCTCGAAAGGTATCCAAACAAATCCAAGCATCGGCATCCTCCTCCATGGGTTCAATAATTGGAATCGCAGTCAGGGGAGCATTTTCAGGATTACCCGCATAAACGAATAATAATCCCTGACGGATAGCCGTGGGAAAAGACCGCACACAAGCGCGTCGAGAGGTGTTAGCTTGACTGTTTTCCGGTTGTTGGGGAATAAATTCACAGTTTCCTCCTCCGGAAAAAGACCAACCGTGATAGGGACATTCTAGATGTCCGCTTTCGTTAAGACGACCTTCTGAGAGAGGAGCGAGACGATGGGGACATTTATCCTCGAAAACTCGCCATTCTTGCTGATTTTTGTCCCACCAAATCACTAAATCCTCTTCTAGTAGGGTAAAGCGTTGGGGCTGCTTTTTGTCTAAATCTTTGACGTAGTAGATAGGATACCAAACTTGACGACAATCAAAGCGATCGATATCTGTTCCCCCGACGGGATGGGTAGCAGTGCTGGTCAGCATAAATTTTAAAATAAGTTAACATTTCTCCTCCAAAATCTAACAAATTTAATCGACAAAAGGGGACAGATGCCGGTATCTGCTGGGGAAACAAACACTGGGGCTATATTTTGGGGTGATAATTAAAGGGTTAACCACAGAAACCAAAAACCTACCTAAAGCTTTTTAAAGTTACTCATTTCTGTAGCTAGATAACTAAAATAAGTAACTTTGGCCAGCAATTCTCATTTTGAAACGATTTTGCGTTGTTTCAGCGATATAGAGATTCGTTAAGAATTATTAACCCCTCTAGGTGCAGGGGTTTTAATGTCATGAAACCTTAAAATGAGAATTGCTGAACTTTGGCCACAGATAGATTTTAAGAACGTTATCAGGTATAATCAGGATATGAAGCTAGTTGAACGTCATATTATCAGTCAAAACCATCCCTTATGGTCAGAAATCGACCATTATGCCTTCTTGTCAAAAAATTTATTCAATCTAGCTAACTACCATTATCGCCAATATTTCTTTGAAAACTCCCAAAAACTGAGTTTTAATCAACTCTATCATCTGGTATCTAAAACCTCAGATTATTTAGCTTTACCCACGAATTTAATCAACTCTATCATCTGGTATCTAAAACCTCAGATTATTTAGCTTTACCCACGAAAGTGAGTAAGCAGATAATCAGAAGATTAGATCAGGCTTGGATTAGTTATTTTGCCGCTTTTAGAGCTTGGAAAAAACACCCTGAAAAATTTTTAGGAAAACCTAAAATTATTAAGTATAAGGACAA
>NZ_SFBZ01000238.1:0-26520 GCF_007095495.1 Microcystis sp. M_QC_C_20170808_M9Col
CGATGAAAACGCAAGGTTTGGAAGCACGATTCTCTCAAAATCTTGCACCTGTTTGGCGAGAAAAGCCACAAAACCCTTACCTTACCTACATTTCACATTTATTCAGCCAACCCTAAATACTTTAACTTTTGGCGATTTAGGATCAGGTGACGAAACTAGCATTTTCCCCTAATTGAAGCGAAAAAACCCCGCATGACTTCAAGAAATCACCGGGGTTTTTAGGAAAAATAGGGATAGGGAAGGAATTTAACCCTCGGTTTCCTCTCTGGTTTGGATAAACAGAATCAAGAGGAAAACCGTGGGGACTAGGACGAATAGAATACTAGCGATAAAGCCGAGATTATTTACCTGCATGAGTTAACTCCCTTAAGTGACAACGGATTTGCATTAAAGATTAACTCCTAGAATATCATCCCAGAGGGCGTTGCTGATTTGAGAGGGGAAGTGGGGAAGTGGGGAAGTGGGGAAGTGGGGAAGTGGGAGTGGGGAAGTGGGAGAAAGATGGTTATCTTTTCACCCCCTTGGCCCGCGCGTTTTTAATCGGTACTTTTGGTTCGGTGGCGATGATGTGAAGATCGATATTTTTCTGCCAGATCAGACGCATGAGTTTTTGGGTGAAAGAACCTTTGATGAAATTCTTCCAGCGCGATTGAAGGCTCTCCCCGATCACAATCTGGGTGATCCGTTCCCGTTCGGCCACTTCAGCGATCGCTGCCGCCACCTGATAGCTTTTAACTCGTAAGAATTTCCCCTCGAATTCCCGACATAAACGTTCGCAGGTTTCGATATGTAAAGCCTCCTCTTTCGTGAGAAAGCGCTCGGGTTTATCGACGAAAATCACGAAAAATTCCGCGTTCATATACCCCGCTATCCGCGCTCCCCGACGTAATAATCGTAAAGAGTTGGGATAGGTGGAAATACAGACTAATACCCGTTCGTGAACGGGACAGGATTGACCGATAAATTTTGTGGAATTACTCGCTTCTTCTTCCACTGTATCGGCCACTTCCCGCAGGGCGAGTTCCCGGAGGGCGATTAAATTACGCCGTTGAAAGAAATTATTTAAAGATTGTTCGATCTTTTCGGGAGCGTAGATTTTTCCCGCTAATAATCTTTCCTCTAGGGTTTCGGCGGTAACATCTACCACAATCACTTCATCAGCTTCCTCCAAAATTCGATCGGGTATTCTCTCCCGAACCACCACCCCGGTGATTCGGGCGACCAGATCGTTTAAACTCTCGATATGCTGGATATTCACTGTAGAGTAAACATCGATTCCCTGAGATAAAATTATCTCCACGTCCTGAAAGCGTTTCTCTCGCTCCGAACCAGGCGCGTTCGTGTGGGCTAATTCATCGATCAGACACAGCTGCGGCGAGCGGGCGATAATCGCTTCTGTATCCATTTCCGAGAGAGTGAATCCCTCTTTCTCTAGGATTTTTCTCGGTACGATTTCCAATCCTTCGGCTTTTGCGGCGGTCTCTTTCCTGCCGTGGGTTTCGAGCAGTCCGATCACCACGTCGGTTCCCTGCTTTCTCAGGCTATGCCCCTCCTCCAGCATCTTATAGGTTTTCCCGACCCCCGGGGCCATGCCGATAAAAATTTTATGTCTTCCCCGTCGCACAATTGTCTCCTTTTTGGCAACTTCCCTTGTAGATTAATACTAAATCCAGTTATTAAAAACTGATTATCTATTCCCTCTTTTTCCTTTTGCCTGTCCTCATAAGTAGCCTATACTCAACGGATTTGCTCTGAGAGTGCTTATTGACTAGAGGTAATACCGCGCTGACGTAATTGGTCGATAAAAAATTCTTCTAGGGAAGCACGAGCTAAATTCAGACTAATCAAGCGAGCATCGATACTAGGCAGGGCAGCCAGAAAAGCAGCGGGTTCTCCCTGTAATTGTCCGTGCCAACAATGATCGCGCCAATGCAAACCGAGGAGCCATTGCTGTAGTTGATCCTCCCTACCACCTTGAACAATCACCTGATAGACATCAGCACGACCGAGAATTTGCTCGAGGGAACCAACACAGAGTAATTCTCCCCGGGCCAACAGGGCAATGCGATCGCAAATTTGTTCCACATCGGAGAGAATATGAGAGTTAAAAAAGATGGTTTTCCCCCGTTGTTTGAGGGATTGAATAATTTCCCGCACCTGATAGCGACCGATAGGGTCTAGTCCCGACATCGGTTCATCGAGAAAGACTAATTCTGGATCATTGATTAATGCTTGAGCTATACCGATCCGTTGCATCATCCCCTTAGAATATTGACGCAATTGCTTTTTCTGGGCGGTTTTGCGCTCTAATCCCACTAGATCCAATAATTCAGGAATGCGTTTTTTTTGCACAAAAGAGGGAATTTGAAAAATGCTGGCGATTAATTGTAGGAATTCCCAGCCGGTGAGATAGTCGTAGTAGTAGGCATTTTCGGGAAGATAGCCGATGCGTTGCCTGACCGAGCGATCGCCAATTGGCTGACCGAGAATCAAGGCCCGTCCGGAAGTGGGTCGGACAATCCCCAAAAGGGTTTTTAAGAGTGTGGTTTTGCCGGCCCCGTTCGGGCCTAATAATCCAAAAGTTTCGCCCTCATGGACAATTAAAGTACAGTTTTTCAAGGATTCGATTTTTTTATCTAACCAGAATCCCGTCCGATAAGTTTTTTGTAAGTTTAACGTCTCTAGCACAGTTTGACGGCTGGTATTCGTCATTGTTTTGGAATCATCTGAGACAGAATACATGAATCTGACATCCCTTTTCCGACACTTTGCTTTTATTATCCCCAAATTGTCAGCAGTAATGTCACGGCTATCAAAATAGCACGATTTTGGAACCCAGAAAAATCCCAACTGGTCTTGAGAATAGGTATCAGTGTAGTTCTGGGCTATTGCCAGCTTTCTTCTCTGGCATGGGTGTGAATTAGCCGCTAAAATCTGTTAGAAAGGTAACTTTGACACTTGAGCGGCAACTGGTACAATAGGGCGAACGCTTACGGAAACCAGACTCTTACACAAACACAGCATGAAACAACTCCTCAATTGCCTTAATTCCCTGACAGTGGCCAGTGTAGCCACTATCGCTTTGGCCTATCCTAGCATCGCTCAAGTTAATCTGTCTGTTTATCCCGCTCCTTCCTCGTCGAACGAATCCATAGAATTATACGTTCCCCCGCCAGAAAACAATAACACCAATAATACCTGTACTCAATCGATCGGGGCAAATATCGATAAAGTTATTAGTCAAGCTCCCAATCAGTGGGGTATATTAATCGAATCTATCGATCGCCAAACAGTTATTTATAGTCATAACGCTGATCGCTATTTTATCCCCGCTTCTAATACAAAGTTATTTACCACGGCTGCCGCTTTACAAGTGATGAACCCGGAAACGACGATTCAGAAGAAATCCCTGCGCGATTGGGTTAATATCACTAATCAGAGAAGTAATAATTTCTACGCTGAAACTCTTTTTCGCTTTATCGGCGGTGCTAAAAATGTTACTGCCATTTTGGCACAATTGGGCATCAATCCCAGTGGTTTTCGTCTAGCCGATGGTTCGGGATTATCCCGCCATAATACCGCTACTCCCCGCTCGATCGTGGAGATTTTGCGGGTGATGTATTATTCTCCTAATCGAGACACTTTCTATGCTTCCTTACCGGTAGCGGGAATTAGTGGCACCCTGAGAAACCGAATGCGTCAGACGGCCGCCACTGGCACAGTTTACGCTAAAACCGGCACTCTTACCGGTGTGCGGGCCCTATCGGGTTATCTAGAACACCCCAACCAAGAACCGATGTTATTTAGCATTATCGTTAATAATCAACGGGTTTCCGGACAGGCTCTGGTGAAAGCGATCGATACTATTGTTCTACAGATGACCGAATCTCGTTCCTGTCAAGCTCGGTAGAGCGCTGGTAAAAATCGCCCTGTCTCCCGACTCCTAACTCCTCAATTCTGCCCGATGCAAGAGGTCTAATCCCGGGGCGATTCTCGCGAGTCAATCCGATTTTTTGGGCGGAATGATGGCCAAATTCCCTTAACCCGAGATGGGGTTAATAATAGCCATAATCTGCTTCAGTTTGGGTTTGGGTTTGGGGGGAGAGATATTCAAAATTGGAAGGATCTCGCAGAAAGCGAAAAACTTCTTCTTCGAGACGATGAATTAGATAGGGTTCTATGGAATTAGAATCGCGTAAACAGGCTAAATAGCCTTCTACATATAGCCGGATCTCATCAAAACGCGAGCCACGGTGCCAAAGATCCACCATGTCATCGGTTAGTCTTTGATAGTAACGAATGGATTGGGTATCTTGGAGCATGGGCAGTAGAACAAAAAAAAAGAGAGTGGGGGTAAGTGTGTATGGACAATCGTAGGGAGAATTGCTATTCTCGATCCCCGATACCTCTATTGTACTCACCAAATCGGCAAAACACAGACAAGAGAATTTTCAGTGATCAGTAAAGGGTGTGGGGTGTGGGGTGTGGGGAGAACAAAGCTGCCTTTTGCCTCCTGCCCTTTGCCTTTTGCCTTTTGCCCTCTGCCTTCTGCCTTCGTATAGATTATTCGTGGTTTCTTTGTCTTTTTGCCCGTTCAATTTCTGCTTGTAGTTCTGCTATTTGTCGCCTCAATCTTTCGCTTTCGCTATCATGAGCATCAACATTAATTGAGCTTTTAAACCCTGTTTTGGCATAGTTTCCCCGGCGAATTTGACGATAGGATTCCGAGTTAAACCATTCCTGTAGATAATGCACTCTTTCCACGGAAAAAGGATGGGTTAAAAAGGAACCATTACCGCCATTATAAATAAGAAATTTATAAATCTGGTTTAAGTTATCTTGGTCTAATTGTCGGTAGGCTTCCCCTTGGCGAATAAATTCTTCTAAGTTGCATTCATGCAGGTATTTTTGACTTCCTCCTGCACATTTCATTAAAGTTCTCAGGACTAAATTTAAATCATCGCTAACTAATAAAGCGGCTCGATCTGCTGATAATTCGGCTTTTCTGCGCCATTCATAAAAGGCATAAACTAGACCGGTAGTAATGGCTTTTCCTAGTCCTAAGGTGATGCCCCCAAGGAAATTAGCCGCCCCCATCACCCAAAAAGACATTTGAATTAAAATACTATGATCGCATTTTAAATGACCTAATTCGTGGGCAAGAATTACCCTAATTTCTTCTTCATCTAAGAGGTCTAAAAGGGCAGTATTAAAGACAATGTAGGGATGTTCCGAACCTAAAGAATAGGCATTCGCTGAAGGGTTTTGACTGACATAAAGATTCGGTTCTGGGGACATATCTAAATCCCGCAGACATTGGCGATAGATGCCGTATAAAGTGGCGTATTGACGCGGGCTGACTTTTAGATCATTGCCCATTAATAAAATTTGCTGGGGACGTTCATAGAGATATTCGGAAAAACTTTTCGCTAATAAGTCAAACCCCGGAACTGATCTTAAGGCCTGTTCAGCTTGCTGATCTAGGGGATGTTTAAAAGCTTGACTGGAGATATCAGGATAAGTTGGCATATTTTTTCAAGGAAAAAGGGGAAAGGGAAAAATGATAATTCAGTCGTTAGTCAGAAATAAACGGGCATTAATTGCCAAGTTTTTAAGATTGTCTTGTCAACTTTTTCGAGGCAACCTATGGCATTATAGTCAGGAATTACTTCTAGAAACAGTTGGCGTTTATCAAATCAGTAATGTCTCTCAATAGGTTTTTAATTCTGCAAAATTGCGGATTCTAGAGTTTATTTGGTTGCGGTGACATAGAATAGACCTGTGGGAGAAATGAGCTTTTTTCTTGTTAACTATTCTTGGCAACAATTCCTAGATTTGATAACAAAGTTTGTAGGTTAGTTTGCACGGTAGCGGGTTGGTATCTCTTAATAGTTTCTAGGGAATTATCAGCGAGTTTTTGCCACAATTCCATATTATCATAGAGTTCGATTACCGCTTGGGCAAATTCCTCGGCAGTATCGGCAATTAAAACATCTTGGTGGTCAATTAATCCCATACCTTCGGCACCAATTTTTGTGGTAATAGTCGGTAATCCTAGGGAAAGACTTTGACCTATTTTACCCTTCATTCCCGCACCAAATCGCAGGGGTGCGACAAAAATCCGACTCTTTTGGAAATAGGGTTCCACTTCGGGAACATAACCGGTAACAATCACTTGATCATTGGCTAATTCTTTCACTTCATCCTTGAGGTTACTTCCCAATAAATTAACGGTAATATCGGGACGGGATGCCCAAACTAAGGGCATAATTTCTAAACATAACCACTTAACGGCATCAATATTAGGAGGGTGATTGTAGCTACCAATAAATACTAAACCGGCTCGCTGGTCAAAGGCAACTTTTTCTGACAGGGAAATTTCTTCATGGATATTGGGGATTACCCAAACATTTTTCACTCCTAAAGAGGATAATACCTGCTTTTCGTCTTCGGTTACTACTACGGTTGCTTCCGCTTGATTAGCATAGTTTAACTCTAATTTCTGATAGGTTTGCCAACTCCAGCTAGTATTTTGATAACTGGGATCGAGATAGTCTTTTTGTCGTTTTAAACGTAGAAAATGTAGGTCAATTGTATCATAAATAATTGGCACTTTTGTTTTTAAGCGAATTAAATCCATATATTTATCGCACAATTCGGGACGACACAACCAAACTCCATCTATCAGAGGTAAATATTTGATTAATTTTTCTTCTAGATTATATCTTTGCGGTGTGCCATAAATAACCTCAATTCCTAGCTGCTGCAGTACAGAAGTATAGGGTTGTTCAGGATAGCCATTATCGGGAAAGAAAATGACTGAATAGCCTAAATTGAGCAGTAGCTTAAGAATATTTAATAAACGCACACAGCCGGATTCTCGATCGTATAGTGGAACGTAGGAATCGATGACTAAAATTGTCGGTTTTCCTTGTAAACGTCGGGCAGCTTTGGGTACATTATTAGCATCGTTATCTAGGTGTTTAGTTAATACCTTTGACCATTTTTCTCGAAACTTAGTTTGATTAATAACTTGATATTGTTTGATCCCACTAGAAAGGTCTGTTCCCGAGGTGATTCCTTCGTAGTGAATGACGTTAGATTGGGGTTGATAAAGGACTTGATAACCCAATTCTCGGAGGGCAAAACATAAGTCTGTATCTTCGTAATATGCGGGGATAAAGTCTTGACAAAAACCACCTAATTGCTTAAATAAATCTGTAGGAACTAATAAACTTGCTCCCGAACAATAGTCCACGGGACGGACATAATTATATTCCGGTTCCTCGGGACTATCTAAGCGTCCATAATTCCAACCATCGGCAGAATTCCAGATAATTCCCCCCGCTTCTTGTTGTTTACCATTAGCATAAATTAACTTAGAACCCACCGCACCAACTTGGGGATTATTGATAATTAATTTCACTAAACTTTCTAGACAATTTTCCAGAATACGAGTGTCGTTATTGAGAAAATATAGGTATTGACCTTTTGCTTGACTAGCCCCATAATTACAGGAACGGATAAAACCAGAGTTTTCTGTATTAGTTAATACTTTAATTCCTTTAACTAAAGTTGCTAATTGTTCTAAGGTTTCATCGCTGGAAGCATCATTAACAATGATTATTTCATAAGCTAAATCAGAACTTAGGTTAACACTCAAGGATTCCAGACAGTTAAAGGTGTAGGCAAATTGGTTATAAACAGGAATAATAATCGAGACTAAAGGATCATCACTACTGGCAATTTCTAGGGGTCGCGGTTCAGCTAATTTAGCACTCTCGATCACCTGTTCTTCAAATTCAGAGGAACTCTTTCCTGTGAGAATTTTAATAATTTTTCGTTTCGTCTTTTTGAGTGCTGGTTTCCATCCTTCCTCTTGGAGACTAAAGACAAATTTTTTGAGCAGTTTTTTGACTTTAAAAATAATCATTATTACCATAATTCTTCCTCTAGAGAAAACCAATCTTGTGCTAAATTCAAATCTCTTTCTGCTCTAACAATAGCTCCTTCCTTTAATTGTTTTGTTGCTTGAGGTAGTTTCTCTGTGGTTCCATAATATAAGTAGATGGGTGGAATTAAATATAAGATGAACGTAGGTTGGGTTGAAGCATGAAACCCAACGCCCGCATGGGTTACGCTACCGCTAACCCATCCTACAAATAATTGTGCCTCCCTACTTATAATTTAATCGCTTCATTAATTAAATTATTATATTCTTTTTCAGGATAATCACTACTCGCCAACCATCGATAGAGAAGTTGCATGGTATCTTCAGGGAGAGTTATCTGAAGTTGTCTTGCCATTTTGTCTTTCCTAACTATATCTAGACAATAACAATTATAAGCCCCTAGAGCGATTTTAGTTGCTGTTGGGATAAATTCTCGGGGCTGCGGCGATTAATTTTTGAGTGTAGGGGTGTTGGGGATGGCTAAAAATCTGTTCAGTGTCACCCATTTCAACAATTTTACCCGCAGTCATCACCGCAATTCGATCGCAGAGGAATCTCGCTAACCAAAGATCATGAGTTATAAATAAATAAGTTAGATTAAATAACTTTTGTAACTCTAACATTAACTCTAAAACCTGTGTCTGGACACTAGCATCGAGCATACTAACCGGTTCATCACAAATAACTAATTCCGGACGAGTAATTAAAGCGCGAGCAATGGCTACCCTTTGCTGTTGTCCTCCCGATAACTCCCTAGGATAGCGTCGATAAAACTCCTCTGTTGGTGTTAAACCGACTCGATCTAACATTTCCAAAACCTGTTTTTTAGCCGTTTCTAGATTAACTTTTTGATGGATAAAAAGCGGATCGGCGATACTTTCTCCCACCGTCATTAAAGGATTGAGACAAGCGAGGGGATCCTGAAAAATCATCTGCATTAAGCGCCGTTTTGGACGCATTTTTTCCCCCGATAAAGGGGTTAAGTCTTCTCCTAAAAATTCCACTTTTCCCCCGGTGGGTTTAATTAACTGTAATAGGGTTCGCGATAGGGTACTTTTCCCACACCCCGACTCCCCAACTAAACCGAAGATTTCCCCTCGATACAGTTCAAAATTGACTTCATCCACCGCTTTAATAAATTTCTTGTCTTTCTTTAAAAAGCTATCTAAAAAGTTACCTTCTAGGGTATAATACTGTTTTAAATTATCCACCTTTAACACCGTTTCCTTGCCTTGAATTGCCGTTGATTTTTCCTCCCGTACCTGTAGGTGTAAAGCGGCCGCCAAAAGAGAACGAGTGTAGGGATGTTGAGGCGCTTTAAAAACTGTTTTTACCAATCCCGATTCGACAATTTTGCCCCCCTTCATCACCGCTAATTGATCGCAATATTCTCCCACCATCGCTAAATCATGGGAAATTAACAATAATCCCATCTGTTCCTCGCTACATAAACGCTTTAATTCCCGCAGAATTTCCGCCGAAACCGTCACATCTAAACTGGTGGTGGGTTCATCGGCAATAATTAACTTAGGGTTTAATAATAAAGCTAAAGCAATGGCTACTCTTTGCCGCATTCCCCCGCTAAATTCGTGAGGATATTGGGACCAACGATTAGCGGGAATTTTCACTTTTTCTAGGACAGTACAAGCTTGACTTTTAGCTTGACGATAGGTTAAATTTCCCCGATGAGCTTGCAAAGTTTCCACACAATGATCGCCAATAGTCATCAGCGGATCCAGTCGCGTCATCGGATCTTGAAAGACTAATGCCACCGCTTCCCCGCGAAACTTTTCTAACTGTTTGCTAGATAAAGATAAAAGCGATCGCCCTTCAAAGGTAATCTCACCTTCCACGTGAGTGCGATTGGGTAATAACCTTAAAATAGCCTTACCGATGGTCGATTTTCCACAACCAGATTCACCCACTAATCCCAGAGTTTCCCCTTTGCCTATACTAAAAGATACCCCATCGATCGCCCAAGAGGGAGAACTTAATTCTGTCGGGTAGGCAATTTTTAGGTCTTTAATTTCCAACATGACGCGATCGGTAACGATAAAAGTTAGGACTTAGGGTCAAGTATGCCACACAAACGGCGATCGAGCATTTAATCACTAATCGACAACTGACCCTAACAAAACCTGACAATACCCCTTTAAAGTCGCCACTCGATCGCTAATTATCTGTAAACGTTTCTCCCGTCCTTGCCGCGCCGAGGCCAAAAATAACCAGTCCGTCTCCAGCAATCGCCACGATCGATATAGTTCCGTCTGGAGCGCGCGCCAACGATTAGCCACCTCTGGGCTGAAATTGTCATCATTTAGTGACAATATCTCCCCTTCTAGACAGGTTTGTAAAGCTTGAAAAGATTGTAACCCCGTGGAAGCATCCCCATCCAGAAGGGCAAGACTGAAATCCTCCAGTTTTCTTAACAAAGATTTGTAGGCTTGATGGTAATTTGTCGGTAGCATCCAATACAAAGCGCGTTAGAATTTGTTACATAAGATTAGCGATTTGTCGTCACGGTTGCAAGTCCTCCCCCCTCCTGACCAGAGACAAAAACTTAAAAGAATCCCGCCCTTTTCGCCGAGCGATCCGATTCCAGTGTTAGAGAGTTAAGCAATCTGGCATCGCTTCGGCCTAATAATTTTCTAGTTATCCGTCTCCTCCCCCCCTATTATCCCCCCGATCTAACCATGAACGCCATCACTGCCATCCAACCGGAAACCCTCACCGCCCTTCCCCGGGCCACGGAACCGAAAAAAGCGTTAGTTTTACCCGATTGGCTGAAAGAATGCCTAATTACCTACGAAAACGACCCCCAGAATCCCGATATCGATTTAATCTCTAGGGCCTTTAATTTCGCCCACAAACTCCACGAGGGCCAGTATCGCAAATCCGGGGAACCCTATATCGCCCATCCTATAGCTGTAGCGGGATTACTGCGGGATCTGGGGGGTGATGGGGCAATGATCGCGGCGGGATTCCTTCACGATGTGGTGGAAGATACGGAAGTCACCCCCGAAGAAATCGAGGCTAGATTCGGTGTCGAAGTACGTAATTTGGTGGAAGCGGTGACAAAACTCTCCAAATTCAACTTTTCTAGTAAAACTGAACGGCAAGCGGAGAATTTTCGCCGAATGTTCCTGGCGATGGCTCAAGATATCCGCGTCATCGTGGTAAAATTAGCCGATCGCCTGCACAATATGCAAACCCTCGAACACCTCACCCCGCAACAGCAGCAACGCATCGCCCTCGAAACTAGAGAAATCTTTGCTCCTCTGGCTAACCGTTTAGGGATTGGGCGATTTAAATGGGAATTAGAGGATTTATGCTTTAAATACCTCGAACCCGATGCTTATCGTCAAGTCCAGTTATTGGTATCGGAAAAACGCATCGATCGAGAGGCCCGCATCGAAACTGTTATTAACACATTGCGGGAAAAATTGCAAGAAATTGGCATAAAAGTTCTTGATTTACAAGGTCGCCCCAAACATCTCTACGGCATCTATCATAAAATGCACAATCAGGGCAAAGAATTCGAGCAGATTTATGATATTGCCGCCGTCCGCATTATCGTCGAAACCAAAGAGGAATGTTATCGTTGTTTAGCCATAGTTCACGACCAATTTACCCCGATTCCTAACCGTTTTAAAGACTATATCGGTTTACCAAAAGCTAACCGTTATCAATCCCTCCATACCACCGTTGTTGGTTTAAATGCCCGTCCCCTAGAAGTGCAGATTCGCACCCTAGAAATGCACCATGTTGCTGAATACGGGATTGCAGCCCATTGGAAGTATAAAGAAACCGGTTCTAGTCAAACAACTTTAACCGCTGCGGATGAAAAATTCGCTTGGCTGCGTAATCTGCTCGACTGGCAAAAAGACCTTAAAGATGGTCAAGAATACATGGATGGCCTCAAAAATAATTTCTTTGAAGAAGATATCTATGTTTTTACCCCCAAAGGTGATGTGGTGGCCCTCGCCCAAGGCGCGACACCGGTAGATTTTGCCTATCATATTCATAGCGAAGTAGGTAATCAGATGAAAGGGGCAAGAATTAATGGTAAATGGTCAGTTCTTGATGCTCCCTTGCAAAATGGTGATCTGGTGGAAATTCTCACCAGCAAGCATAGTCACCCTAGTTTGGATTGGTTAAATTTTGTCGTTACTCCTAGCGCCAGAAATCGCATCCGGCAATGGTACAAAAAATCGCGCCGAGAAGAAAATATTAGCCGAGGTCGTGATTTATTAGAGAAAGAATTGGGTAAAACTGGCTTCGATGCCCTGCTGAAATCGGAACGAATGCAATCGGTGGCCAAACAGTGCAATTATGTGGCAGCAGATGATTTATTGGCGGCTTTGGGTTACGGCGAAGTTACCCTAAAAAATGTGGTTAATCGTCTGCAAGAAACAGTTAAAAATCAACAGGAAATTTTAACGGTCAAAAATCCGCCCGATGTCCTGACTGATTCCCAATTGATTCTACCACCTTCTCCCGTTCAAAGGGCTTTACCCGTTAGTAAATCACCGATCGGCGGTGTGGAGGGATTAGTCTATCGTTTGGCCGGTTGTTGTTGTCCTTTACCCGGAGAGAATATTACCGGTATAGTTGCCCATGCGGGGGAAGGCATTGTTATTCACCGTCAGGGCTGCTCGAATGTGGAAAAAGCCGAAGCTGAACGCTTAATTCCTGTTAGTTGGAACCCTATAGATGACCAGGGACGTTATCAAACTTATCCGGTAAATATTCAGATTGAAGTGATTGATCGCGTCGGGGTTTTAAAAGATATTCTCTCTCGTTTAAGTGACCAAAATATTAACGTTCGCAATGCCGGAGTTAAGACTAATTTCGGTAAACCCGCTTTAATTTCCCTGAAAATTGAAGTAAAAGACCTGCAACAATTTGAACGCTGTGTTACTCAAATTAAGCTGATGAGCGATATTTTAAACGTTCGTCGCATCAGTCAGGTAAAAAGCGATCGAGAGTAGGTTAAACCTAAAATTTCTACTCATATCCCCCAAACGCCGGAGTGCCTTAGCTTTGGAAGTGGGATGCTGACACTGACTAAAACCACGATGGCAATATCGGCACTTTTTGTCACCGAACAACGTAGGATCGATAATTAATCTGAGTGCGAAAATCCCTATGTTATTATCCCTACTGTCAGTTATCAGTTTTCTGGTTAGTTTTCTGGTGGTTGCCCTGATTAAACAACGTTTTAGCCAACAATTGTTAGATATTCCCAATGAGCGTAGCAGCCATAGTCAACCCACACCTAGAGGAGGTGGACTCGGTTTTGTCGTCGCTTTTGCTCTGACTGGCTGCCTCAGTTATTTTCTCCTTCCTCCTTCCCTACCTCTTATTCCCCTGTGGTTATCCCTGACTCCTTTAATTATTATCGGCCTTCTCGATGATCGTCGCGGTATTCCCTCTAGTATTCGCTATTTAGTGCAGTTATCCTCCGCTAGTGTTGCGGTCACTTTTTTCGGTGCTTTTCCCCAATCGTGGCTATCAGATTTGGGTTTTGGCGGCAAAATTTTGGCTATTATTGTCACAATTATCGGACTGACCGCAATGATTAATTTTTATAATTTTATGGATGGTCTCGATGGCTTGGTGGCTGGCTGTACGGCGGTACAATTAGGATTTCTCGCTCTCTATTTTCAGCAACCAATTTTATGGCTTTTAGTGGCAGCTTTAGGTGGTTTTCTCCTCTGGAATTGGTCGCCAGCGAAAATTTTTATGGGTGATGTGGGTAGCACCAGTTTAGGGGCAATTATCGCTATGGTTTTACTTAATAACCAGGGCAATCAAAGTCAGGCTTGGTCAGCTTTAACTATCACTTTACCTCTAATTGGTGATGCTATTTATACCCTGATTTGTCGATTATTAAGAAAGGAAAATATCTTCCAAGCTCACCGCAGTCACCTTTATCAAAGATTACAAAAATCTGGCTTGTCTCATCCACAAGTAGCAATTATTTATATGGGGGTAACTCTCCTGATTGCTATTAGTATTAACTACTTAGGAAACCTAGGCGCATGGCTGAGTTTACCTCTGATTCTAGGATTAATTGTTCTCGGAGAAATTTATCTGAACAGGAGAGTTAGCAAGCATAATTTAGCGGTGACAAGAAAAGAATAAATTTTTTATTGCTATGGCTTCTGGGGTAAAATCAAGAGAATTTTATACTAAATCCTCTTGAAAGATTATAGGAAACGGAGGGTAAGGAGCAGAAGGAATTACTCAAATAGTTATTAGCGAAAGTCGTTGATTTCAATCAAAAACTGATGGTTTTAATCTGGCAAAAACAGAGCTATTTACCTATTATACCTACTAACCAAGAGAAAAGAAAAAATTAATATTTATCGGCTGGAGTTAGCTGATATGATTAGGGAGATGACTATCATTCCAAAGTCAATGAGCGCAAGAACATTATTCGATAAAGTCTGGGACGCACACACGGTTAAGATTCTTCCCAGTGGACAGACACAATTATTTATCGGACTGCATCTAGTCCATGAAGTCACCAGTCCCCAAGCTTTTTCGATGCTGAGAGAAAGGGGTTTAAAAGTATTATTTCCGGGACGGACTATTGCCACCGTCGATCACATCGTCCCCACCGAAAATCAAGCACGTCCTTTCCTTGACGATTTGGCCGAGGAAATGATCCGAGCGATCGAAACTAATGTTCAAACCAATCATATTCCTTTCTACGGCATCGGTTCCGGCAATCAGGGCATAGTTCATGTGATCGCTCCCGAACGGGGTCTAACCCAACCCGGGATGACGATCGCCTGTGGTGACTCCCACACCTCCACCCACGGCGCTTTTGGGGCGATCGCTTTTGGCATCGGCACTTCCCAAGTACGCGATGTTCTTGCTACCCAAACCCTATCCCTATCGAAATTAAAAGTGCGTCGAGTGGAGGTAAACGGCGATTTAAACCCTGGAGTCTATGCTAAAGATGTAATTCTCCATATTATCCGTCAATTGGGCGTAAAAGGCGGTGTTGGTTACGCCTACGAGTATGCTGGTAGTACAATCGAACGGATGTCCATGGAAGAAAGAATGACGATTTGTAACATGGCGATCGAAGGTGGGGCCCGATGTGGTTATATCAACCCCGATCAGATCACCTACGATTACCTCAAAGGTCTTGATTTTGCGCCTAAAGACTGGGAAAGTGCGGTTAATTGGTGGGAAAGCATTAAAAGCGATGCCGATGCGGTTTATGACGATGTGGTGGTCTTCGATGCCGGTGAAATCGAACCCACAGTTACTTGGGGGATTACTCCGGGCCAAGTAATCGGGGTTAACGAAGTCATTCCCACTCCCGATAGTTTACCGGCAAGTGAAAGAGCGCTCGCAGAGGAAGCCTATCAATACATGAAACTCACCCCCGGCGCCCCGATTAAAGGCACAAAAATCGATGTCTGCTTCGTCGGTAGCTGTACTAACGGCCGGATCAGTGATCTGCGCGAAGCGGCCAAATTTGCCCAAGGTCATCGTGTTGCCCCCCATGTGAAAGCTTTTATCGTCCCCGGTTCCGAAAGAGTCAAAAAACAGGCGGAAGCGGAAGGATTAGACCAAATTTTCCTAGCATCAGGCTTTGAATGGCGCGAGGCTGGCTGTTCCATGTGTTTAGCCATGAATCCCGATAAATTGCAGGGAGATCAGATCAGCGCTTCCTCCTCCAATCGTAACTTTAAAGGTCGTCAAGGTTCCGCTTCCGGTCGCACTTTGTTGATGAGTCCGGCGATGGTGGTAGCGGCAGCGATTAAAGGGGAAGTCACCGATCCCCGGGAGTTGTTAAATTAAATAGGGTTTGCTGAAAAAGTTTGTTACTGGGGTCAGGAGTCAGGAGTCAGTATTCAGTTATCAGTTATCAGTTCACTGAGAAAACTCCCCACACCCCACACCCCACACCCCACACCCCTCTCCCTTCTCTACAATAATTACTCGCAACCAGAAATACCTTGGGTTCTTATCATACTTTGTGCTTTTTGTCAAAAAAACTTTTTTTTTGCAATAAAACTACATAAAAAAAAGATCATCGTTGTGGGTGAAATTGACTAATTTACCCGTTTTAATTAGGATCACCTTCTAGGTGTGGCAAGGGTTTCAACCATTGCTGCCCAAAAAAGCACAGAATAACCCATTATGAAATTCAGTAAAATCGCTGTAACTATCATAACATCGTTGTTAAATAAAAATCTTTCTCAATTAATTTTTAAGAATTTATAAATATTGCGGAATGTTAATTTAAATATTCTCAAGTTTTTGCAATAAACTAATAATTTTTACTTATCTTTGTCCAACATTGGGTTAGAAGTCAGTTATCAGTTATCAGTTATCAGTTATCAGTTATCAGTTCACCGAGAAAACTCCCCACACCCTACACCCTACACCCCACACCCCACACCCCACACCCCACTTCTCACTCTATTTTAATTTGACTGCCATAATTGCCAAGCTTTAACGAGATTTCCCCCCATCAGGGCAGCCACTGCATTTAAAGTCTTAATTTCCTCACTATCGGGATTTAATTGTCTAGCTTTATCTAAGACTTTTTGGGCTGCTTGCGGTTGCCAATCGTAGAGATAAATAAAACCTTGATAAGCATAATGATAGGGATTATGGGGGTCAATTTTAATCATTTCCTCCGTGGCTTTTATTGCCCCTGCTACATCCTGTTGTAGTACCTTAGAAATTGCTAATCCGTAGGCTAAAGATAATTTATCGGGGGGATTTTGTTGCTGTAAACGATAGGAAAAAGCCTTGTCTGCTTGCAGCACATAATCCTGAATTGAATCGTATTGATTGATACGATTAGTTAACTCAAAAATTGGCTCAATACCCGTTAATCCTTGACCAATATTAGCAGACTTTAAGCGCAATTGGGTCACTAAATCTAATTGGGGCGTTGCTAACTTGGAGACTTGAGGATCGATGGTAATTTGAGCATTAGTTTTAATTGGATAGGTTTCGCCAGTTTCCCGATTGAGATAGACAGCAGATAAGCGATAAACTCCGGGGGTTGCTGCCGACTGCATGGCGGTTTTTTCAGTGACTTCAAAACCATTTTGTTGCTCTTCTGGAGTTAATTTTTCTGCCATTAATCCCCCCATAGCAATACCGTGATCGTGCATCCAATAATCCTTACCGTCCACTTCTTGCCAAGTTAAAATTACTATTCCTGACTTTAATTGTTGCCAGTCTCCGGCCCATTTATAAACCACGGGAATGGGTTGATTAGGAGAAGCTTTTTCGGCAATAGCAATCTCTCTTAATTCCACCCGTTTTGGCGCAGTTTCAAGGGGTTTAACCGTGACGGAGGGGTCTATTTTACGGTGTAGGGATAGGGTACTATCATCCGGTAGCTGCCAAGTTTTCTCCACTTGGAAATCTGGACCGGTGGCGACTCGATTAACAATTTTTTTCTGGACATCGGGGACGGAACCCTGTTCACCAGTTTTAGTTAAAAACCAATCTAAAGAATTGACATCCTTTTCGATATCTTCTTCCCGAACTCCCACCTGTCTGCCGGCAACCTGGGAATTATGTTTACCACCGTAGAAAGAGAGAGTATGTTGATTTAATTCGGGGGTGGAAGGTAAAACCCCTAGGGTGCTGCGAAGATAGGGAGAATCGGCTAGAATCTCTTTAACTACTTCTTCGTGCTGCCAACCAGTTTTTAAATAGGGATGGTGTTGTAATTTGGGACTGAAAACGTTAGTAATTATATCTCCCCCCAAGGGAAATAAATTTAAGCTGGTGAGGATAGCGGCAATAGTTATCGTTCCCCAACGGATACCAGGGGCAAAACGACCACGCCAAGATAATAAACCAACGGATAAAATTAAGGATAAAGTCGGTAAAAGCGGCAAAATATAACGAGCATCTTTATTGATATTTAGGGATGATAATAGGTATCCCCCCAGCAGAAAAACTCCTAACCAAATCCACACAGGACGATTAACCTTATCTTCGGTTTTTCTATGACGTAAGGAGATTAATAATCCCACCACAGGAACTAATAACAATACCCAAGAAAGAAAATAGGGTAAAACTTGGGCGTAAAATGTCCAGGCATCTGGACTGGTAAGGGGCGGATCTCCCTCCAAAATCGCCGAATCTACCGTGGCACGTTTGCCCGCGGTTAACATTAATAACCAATTCGTCCGATACCAGGGAAACATTAACAATGCTGCCGTCAAAAAACTCAGCATTAATTGCGCTAGATTACCCCAACGTTTTCGCCGGAGATTTTCGCCCAATACCCACAAAATCGGTAAAAAGAGGAAAAATAGGGTGGTTTGTTTGACTAACATCCCTAAACCGAAAGAAATACCGAAAGCGATCGCTTTTGGCCAGCCTTGTCCACTAAATCGCCACCATGTCAAGCATAAGTAAGAAAACGTTACAATTGCCGCTAAGGGAAAATCTAAGAGATACTCGAGGCGATAATAGTATAAACCGGGTAGAAATTGACAGATTAAGACCGCCCATAAAGCCACAGTCCCATTAAAGAGGATAATTCCCAATCCGTACACAGAAAAGAGCAGTAGGGCGCTATAGATAGCCATTACCCACATACCCGCATCAAGGCTAATACCAAAGAGATTAAAGAAGGGAATCGTTAAAAGATAGGTTAAAGGGGGAATTTTCGGCGACATTAGCCATAAACTGCGCCACCAATCCCCGTCAAACCAGCGAGGATTTTGGAAAGCTTGGGTATAGATAATCCCACCGTTGAGATAATCGGCCTGATCCCAAGCAGGAATAGTATGATCGAGACTAAACCAGAATCTATCGACTAATATCCCCAATATCCAAATAATACTGACAATAATTAATCCCTGTCTCCCCTCTAGCGATCGCTTCAAAATGACTTCTCCCTAGTGCAACTCTCAATTATTCTGCCACGCTCTCAAGCGCCCCTGAAAAAATCGCCCGCAAGAAACACCAGACCGATCGGGGTAAAATAAAGATTTAGTGAAAAATTGTAACAGGAACTTGACAAATGCGAGTGGTGATCGTTGGTGCAGGGTTAGCGGGAATGGCAACAGCTATCGATCTGGTCGATGCGGGCTGTACAGTAGAAATCTTAGAATCTCGTCCCTTTGTCGGGGGAAAAGTCGGTAGTTGGGTAGATGCGGACGGTAATCACATCGAGATGGGCTTGCACGTCTTTTTTGGCTGTTACTATAATCTTTTTGAGTTAATGAAAAAAGTGGGCGCTTTTCAATCCCTACTGCTCAAAGAACACACCCACACTTTTATCAACGAAGGGGGAAAAATCGGCGAATTAGACTTTCGTTTCGCTGCGGGTGCGCCTTTTAACGGTTTAAAAGCCTTTTTTACCTCCTCCCAACTCTCGGCAGCCGATAAAATCTTTAATTCTCTGGCCTTAGGTACAAGTCCCATCGTCCGCGGTCTGATAGACTTTCAAGGAGCGATGAAAACGATTCGGGATCTGGACTCGATTAGCTTTGCCGATTGGTTTCGTAGCCATGGCGGTAATGAAGGCAGTTTAAAAAAAATGTGGAATCCGATCGCCTATGCCTTAGGATTTATCGATACGGAAAATATCTCGGCCCGTTGTATGCTGACGATTTTCCAATTTTTCGCCGCTAAAACCGAAGCTTCCGTCCTGCGGATGTTGGAAGGTTCCCCCCACGAATACCTGCATAAACCGATTATTAACTATCTGGAAGCCCGGGGCGCCAAAATCTCTACCCGTCGTCAGGTGCGGGAAATTCTCTATTCTGGAGAGGGCGAAAATCTGCAAGTTAATGGCCTGATCGTCGCTAACGGAGAAACCACAGAAACTATCACCGCAGATGCCTACGTTTGCGCTGGTGATGTCCCCGGTATTCAGCGTCTTATTCCCCAAGATTGGCGAAAAATGCCGATTTTTGACAATATTTTCCGACTAGAAGCCGTCCCCGTCGCCACGGTACAATTGCGTTTTGACGGTTGGGTGACGGAATTAAATGATGCCGAAAAACGCCGACAACTGCAAAAAGCGGTGGGAATTGACAATCTTTTGTACACCCACCAAGCGGATTTTTCCTGTTTTGCAGATCTTGCTCTCACCAGTCCTAGGGATTATTATCGCCCTGGAGAAGGTTCTTTATTACAGTTGGTTTTAACCCCTGGGGATCCTTTTATTAAAGCTAAAAATGAAGATATTGCCCAGCACGTTTTAGCGCAAGTCCACAAGTTATTTCCCTCCTCGCGGGGGTTAAATATGACTTGGTTTAGTGTGGTGAAATTGGCCCAGAGTCTCTATCGGGAAGCACCGGGGATGGATGTCTATCGTCCCTCGCAAGCGACTCCTATTGCTAACTTTTTCCTTGCTGGTAGTTATACCCAACAGGATTACATTGATAGCATGGAAGGGGCGACTTTATCGGGTAAACAGGCAGCCAAAGCGATCTTACAACAGGCCGAGCGCTGGAAATCTTTAGCCACGGTTTGAGCAAACAGCCAGCAATCTCGTCTCTTGAGAAGGGATTGCCTCTAAACTTGTTTTCAGTGGAAAAAGTTAACCGCTATAGCTAACTTGGCAAGTCAGCCTCTCAAGCCAAGCTATACAAAAAAGACCGATCGAGCTAGACTCGTAAAAAGATAACTCCATCTAGAAGGCTTACCCTAGACTGGAAAGAACGTCGGAAAAATCTCGTCAGAAATAGGAGTCAATCGAGTTTATGCCAGAGCTTGCTGTATCATCAGAGCTTGATTTCACCAGCGAAACCTATAAATCAGCCTATAGTCGCATTAATGCCATCGTTATTGAAGGCGAATACGAGGCCAATAGCAATTATATTCAATTAGCAGACATCCTCACCGATAACAAAGAAGAGTTACACCGTCTGGCAAAAATGGAAAACCGTCACATGAAAGGTTTTCAAGCTTGCGGCCAAAATTTGAAAATCACTCCTGATATGGATTATGCCAGAGAATTCTTTGCCTCTCTGCACGATAACTTCCAAATTGCCTACGCAGAAGGTAAAATCGTTACCTGTTTATTGATCCAATCTTTGATTATCGAAGCTTTTGCGATCGCTGCCTATAATATTTATATTCCTGTTGCTGATCCTTTTGCCCGTAAAATTACTGAAGGCGTAGTTAAAGACGAATATTTACATCTCAATTTTGGCGAAGAATGGCTAAAAGCGAACTTTGAAACCGCTAAAGAGGAATTAGAAACCGCAAATCGCGCTAATCTGCCCATTGTCTGGAGAATGCTCAATCAAGTCGAGGATGATGCTCGCGTCCTCGGTATGGAAAAAGAGGCCCTCGTGGAAGACTTTATGATTAGCTACGGGGAAGCTTTAAGCAATATTGGTTTCAGCACCCGTGATATCATGCGAATGTCTGCCTACGGATTAACTGCTGTCTAAAGCTTGAGCGTCTAGATTTCTTTTTTTCGCCCTGCTGCCGCTCAACACAGAGCGGCGCTTTTGTGTATTATATTTAAGAGTCTTAACGATTTCTTAGCAATATCCTAATTTTTTATCTAGTGCCATCTAGTCTAACGAAAGAACAATCAATGTTTGGTCTTATAGGTCATCTTACCAGTTTAGAACACGCCCAATCGGTCGCCGACGATCTAGGTTATCCTGAATATGCTAACCAGGGATTAGATTTTTGGTGTGCTGCCCCCCCGCAAATTGTCGATGATTTTCATGTCACCAGCATCACGGGGCAAACCATCAGAGGGAAATATATCGAATCCTGTTTTTTACCAGAGATGTTGTCGAATCGTTGGGTAAAGTCTGCTATTCGTAAGGTGCTAAATGCCATGGCACTCGCTCAAAAAAGTGATATCAATATCACCGCACTCGGCGGTTTTTCTTCAATTATTTTCGAGGAATTTAATCTCAAAGATAATCGACAGGTGCGGAATATCGAGCTAGATTTTGTCCGTTTTACCACCGGTAACACCCACACCGCTTACGTCATCTGCACTCAGGTGGAAACCCTCGCTGAAAAAATGGGCATCGATTTAGCTCAATCTACCGTCGTGGTTTGTGGGGCAACCGGAGATATCGGCAGCGCCGTTTGTCGTTGGTTAAATGAAAAAACCGATACAAAAGAACTAATATGTGTGGCACGCAATCAAGAGCGTTTACAATCTCTGCAAGAGGAGTTAGGACGCGGTAAAATTCTCCCCCTAGAGGAGGCTTTACCTCTGGCTGATATCATTGTTTGGGTGGCTAGTCTGCCTAAAGGGGTGGAAATTGATCCAGATAAACTCAAGCGCCCCTGTATTATTATTGATGGTGGTTATCCGAAAAATTTAGGCACGGTGTTAAATGCCCCCGATATTTCGGTGATTAAGGGCGGCATTGTCGAGCATTCCCTCGATATTGACTGGAAAATTATGAAAATCGTCAATATGGATATTCCCTCTCGTCAAATGTTTGCCTGTTTTGCTGAGGCGATTTTATTGGAGTTGGAGGGTTGGCAAACTAATTTTTCCTGGGGACGCAATCAAATTACCGTCCCTAAAATGGAACAAATCGGCGCAGCTTCCCGCAAACACGGTTTTCAACCTTTGTTATTTTAATAATCCTCAACCCCCCACCGACCACGGAATTAGAAGTTTTAGGCGACAAATAATTAGGAGTGAGTGCTTGACTTTGGCGGCGGCTTGGGTTATAATTGTCTTATAATGGGATGGTCGTGTTTAACTGTAAACGCTTAGATTACCATTATGAATAAACTCTTTTAAAAATATTATCCCAAAATCTGCCGACAAAAGCAAGCAAAATTTTGCCATCAATTGTTAAGTTTTGTTAAGAAAAATCCTAAGAGTGGCAAGGAAGAGAACTCCCTTAACAGATCAGTCCGATCTCTTTGATAGTTTCTCAGGGCTTTTGGGGGAATTATAGAGATGTGGGGCTGATTTTTAGCTCGTTCCCAAGTTCTACCTGGGAACGCTTTGTTGAGGTTCTACCTGAATACTACTTTAAGGCAGAGCCTTCGACTCATTGTTCGCTTAATTTTTTAAGGGAAGGGTTTTAAAATTGCTGTTACCTTTATCCTGTATGCTTTTTAGCGAATAAGGTAAGCAGAAAATCCGAGAATGCGATCGCCAATTGACTCGCTCAAACCCTGATCAATTCGTTAACTTCCAAATGGTTTTTTGTACTAATAAATATTCGAATAGAACGCTCAATGCGTTTGCTAGACTGTATTTGAGACAATTTATCAAATTTTCGGTTCGAGAAATGAGCGAACGGTGAGTTTGAACTCTCAAAAATTAATTATGCAAGAAATCTAATAATAATTAGGAGTGAGCGCTTGACTTTGGCGGCGGCTTGGGTTATGATTGTTTTATAATGGGATGTTTGTGTTTAAATTCGAGTGCTTAGATTACCATTATAAATAAACTCTTTTAAAAATATTATCCCAAAATCTGCCGACAAAAGCAAGCAAAATTTTGCCATCAATTGTTAAGTTTTGTTAAGAAAAATAACAATAGTGGCAAGGGATAGAAATCTTTTGGCTGATCAGTCCGATCTCTGTGATAGTTTCTCAGGGCTTTTGGGGTAATTCTAGAAGTGTGGGCCTGATTTTTAGCTTTCTAGCAAAGACGACAAAACCACTAAACCCGATGAAAACTTGGTTAGAAGATCGCGGTATTTTACCCGCTTACGGTGGTGGGGTAATCATTGGCATTACCCTGTGTTTTTTCGGAGCTGCGACCAATACCATGGCGGGATGGTTGTATGCTATCTGTGGCACGACGATCGCTGTTTTAATTTTATCGATAATTTTACCCCGTCGTTCCCTTCTTCCCCTGAAAGTGCGTCGTCTTGCCATTGTACCCGTAAGTGCGGGAGACGATCTTAGTATTAGCCTAGAGATAGAAAATACTAGCAATCAGCCGATAAATCTGTTAGAAGTGACAGATATCCTGCCTATAGTTCTCGATCAGCCAAAAATAACCCCAATAGAAGTGATTGCCTCCAAAAGTTGCCATCGTTGGACTTATTATTTACCCACCAGTAAACGGGGTATTTATCACTGGCAAGAAGTACAATTAAGAACAGCAGCCCCTCTCGGTTTATTTTGGTGTCGTCGTTGTCATCAAGCAGCGGCTAAAGCTTTAGTTTATCCCCAAATTTTACCCTTACAACAATGTCCCCTAATCGATTCCCTCGGTCAAGAGATGGAACAAAAATTAGAAAATAATCGCTATTATCAAAGGGCTAGTCAAGGACTTACCCGTAACCTGAGACAATATCGCCAGGGTGATTCTACCCGTTTAATTCACTGGAAAACTAGCGCCCGTTTGGGAGAATTTCAAATTCGGGAATTAGAAGTGTTAACGGGAGGACAGGAAGTGATTATCTGTCTCGATACCCTCTGTGATTGGCAAGAAGACAGTTTTGAACGGGCGATTATTGCCGCTGCTTCCCTCTATTTTTATGCCCATCGTCGGCAATTAAATGTGAAACTCTGGACCGGTGAAACGGGTTTAATTCACGGGGAGAGGATCATTTTAGAAACTTTAGCCGGTATAGAGGCAAAAGCTAGTCAAAAAAATGCCAATCTGCCTAATTTACCTGTAATTTGGTTGACAAGTAACTTCAATTCCATCGAACAACTCACCCCCGGCAGCCGTTGGTTATTTTTCCTCGCTGCCGATTCTAGGGAGAGTCCTTCACTCTTAATCCGACAGTTTAGCGGATTGGCGATCGAACCAGAAACTTCTCTACAACAACAATTGCAAAAACCCCCTCGTTGAGGAAATTTCTGTTCACAGTCTAGATTGAGAGGAGATTCTCCAGAAAAAAATACCCGTATCCCCGAAAAAGATGTTATGATGAAAAAGACTCGGACTCATGCGATCGCAACGCCTTAACCTTGTCAGGACCGGAAGGTAGCAGCAATACAGGATGCTTGTGACTGGCGTGATCTCCGGGTCTTTTTGTTGCCTGTGACGGTCGCTGTTGTGAACGCTTTCAAAACTTTTCGATCGCTTACTGCCGAGACTCGTCGTCAACTACTCTTCCTCTTCGTCACGGCGCTGTTTTTCTGGATAAGTATTACCACTCTCCTCCCCACTCTCCCCACCTATATTGACTCCCTAGGCGGTAGCAAACAAGATATCGGTTTTGTCATGGGGGCCTTTGCCATCGGTTTAATTTTATCGCGCAGTTGGTTAGGCAATCTAGTTGATCGCCGCAGTCGCAAATTAGTGGTTTTATTTGGAACTATTGTCGCCGCTACCGCACCCCTCGGTTATCTATTTTTTCGCGATCTTTCCTCTTTATTCGCCGTCCGCGCCTACCATGGTCTCAGTATCGCCGCTTTTACCACCGGTTACAGTACCCTAGTGGTGGATTTTTCCCCCGTTCGTCAACGGGGAGAGATAATTGGTTATATGAGCTTAACTGCACCCCTAGGCATGGGAATCGGTCCAGCTTTAGGCAGTTATCTTTACCAATCGATCGGTTATAACGGTTTATTTCTAGTTTCCGCCACTTCGGGAGCGATCGCCTTCCTCTTGGGTTTCTGCATTAAAGAACCAGACTTCAAGAAAAAATTAGCCGAAATGAAGGCAGAAAATCAGACAATTGAGCGCAGTTTCTGGGCATTATGTCAAGAGCGAGCTTTTTTAGTCCCCACCTTAGTTTTTCTGCTGGTAGGTACTTTATTCGGCGGTTTAGTCGCTTTTTTACCCCTGTTTCTCCTCGAAAATCAGATCCCTTTCAGTGCCGGTCTATTCTACAGTTATGCGGCACTATCGGGGGTAATCGGACGGATTTTGTCGGGAGGAGCCAGCGATCGCTATGGACGGGGTTTATTCATCACTATTAGCGTTTTTTGCTATGGTTTATCCATGTTGGTTCTATCTTCTGCCCGATCTTCCTCCGCTTTAATTTTAGCCGCTATCCTCGAAGGTGCGGGAGGGGGGATTTTATTCCCTATGTTACTGGCTTTAATCTCCGATCGCTCTGAGCCCCAAGAACGCGGCCGGGCCTATTCTATCTGTATCGGCGGTTTTGATGTGGGAACAGCCTTAGCCGGTCCAATTCTGGGGGTTTTAGCAATTTCCTACGAAACTATGTTTAGTTTATCGTCAGGATTAGCTGTTATCGCTCTCTTTCTCTTTTTTACTCTCTCTAACCCCACCATACGCCATTCTTTTCTCTTCGCTTTCGGTTTAGAAAAAGATCGTTATGCTCTGCGCGGACAATTACAATAAAGCTTACTGAAAAAGTTTTTCCTAGGGCAGGGTTATTTAATCGGTTTGAGGTTGAAAATTATCGGGAATATCTAATTCAAATACTTGGTCATGAATCCGAGCCACATAAATCCCTTCTTGCAGAATTTTTGCCCGTAATTCCGGGGATAAATCAACGGCTGCTAAGATGCCATAGAGTTTTTGGCTCTTCGTTACTCTTTATGCTCAATCAACATACAAGATGCCAAGATAACATACTTCTAACCCAAAAATTCCGAAAGTTTCTAAAGCCATAGCCTCTTCGTTTTATTAGTTTAAGTTTATTGTTGATTCCCTCGACCACCCCATTCGTTGT
>NZ_SFBZ01000239.1:0-9606 GCF_007095495.1 Microcystis sp. M_QC_C_20170808_M9Col
AGTTAGGATTATATTTAGGGATATTTGACCGTAAACTGCGTTATTTTACCGCCGATGGTCAATTAGTCCCCACTCCTCAAGAAGCCGAATTACAGCAACGACAGGCAAAAGAACAGGCTCTTTTAGCCAAAGAACAGGCTCTTTTAGCCAAAGAACAGGCTCTTTTAGAGAAAGAACAGGCTCTTTTAGAGAAAGAAAGGGAACGTCAGGCTAAGGAAAAATTAGCACAAAAACTACGAGAATTAGGCATCGATCCCGATACAATTTAACTGAAGTGGCAAAAGTTCTGGAGAAAGTAAACCTAAATGAGAGGTCGTGAGAAAACTTATGAGTGATATTGAACTTCGGCAGTCAGTTTATGACCTTCTTTCATCCCTGAGAGGATTGGATGCGCTCAAAAAATTATTCTGGTCTGAGTTAAATTACGAGCGAGAAAATCAAACCCTGTCCCGACGCAATTGGCCAGATAAAGCAGTAGAAGCATTAGCAGAAGACCCAATTTTATTGGCTTCTGGGGGGGAAGATTTTCAGGTTATTTATGCTCGTCTCAACTCTAAGCAACTGCTGCTCAATTTAGAGCGTCTTGTCGTTACTCAACTGCTAAAAAACCATCCCTACACTCTCTTTATTTTCTCTGATTTCCACCAAGAACGGTGGCATTTTATCAATGTTAAATATGATGTTAAACAAGAAAAAAGGCAAGTCTTGCGGCGAATTACAGTGGGTCCGGGGGAACAGTTACGAACCGCCACAGAACGCCTAAGTTTACTAGATTTAGATAATATTAGTTCCGAGTCTCCTTTAGCGATTCAGGAACGTCATGATGAAGCTTTTGATGTTGAGAAAGTTACTAAGAAATTTTTTGAACAGTATCGCTCGGTCTTTGAAAAAGTTGAGCAATTAATTACTAAAACTATCCCTAATGCTGACCAGAGAAGACTATTTACTCAGAAGCTATTTAATCGCCTGATGTTTATTGTTTTTATCCAGAAAAAGGGTTGGCTGAAGTTTAACGAACAAAGAGACTATCTAGAAACCTTATGGCAGGATTATCAGAATGATAACAGCACCTCGCACAAAAACTTTTATCATAATCGCTTGACTCATCTGTTTTTTACGGGACTAAATAATCCCCAACAAACGGATATTATTAGTATCAATAACGGTGGTTTTCTTCGGCAAATAATCGGGACAGTTCCCTATCTTAATGGGGGATTATTTGAACAGGATGAAGATGACCGCAATCCTAATATAATAGTACCCGATCAGGCGATCGATGTTATCTTACAGGGCCTTTTTAGTAATTTTAATTTCACTGTAACTGAGAGTACACCCCTGGATGTGGAGGTAGCAGTGGACCCAGAAATGTTGGGAAAAGTGTTTGAGGAATTAGTCACGGGGAGACATGAATCAGGCAGTTATTACACACCTAAACCGATTGTTTCTTTTATGTGTCGGGAGGCGTTGAAGGGATATTTAAGCAGTAAATTAACTTCTGAAAACAAAGAAGCGATTGAGCTTTTTGTTGACGAATATAATGCTATTAACTTAAATAATCCAGAGGCAGTTTTAGAAACCTTAAAACAGGTCAAAGTCTGTGATCCTGCCTGTGGAAGTGGAGCTTATTTATTGGGAATGTTGCATGAGTTATTAGATTTGCGTCAGTGTTTATTTGCCACTAAAGGTATTGATTATAAAACGGTTTATCAGCGCAAGTTAGAGATTATTGAAACTAATATCTATGGAGTTGATATCGATCCTTTTGCGGTTAATATTGCTCGCTTAAGGTTATGGCTTTCCTTAGCGGTTGAATATGAGGGAGACAATCCGCCACCGCTACCCAATTTGAAGTTTAAAATTGAAACAGGAGATAGTCTAACTGCTCCTAATCCCCAAGGTTCTGGGATGGTGCGCGAGGAGTTTATCCATCGGTTTAGGGAAGCTAAAGCGAAGTATTTAAGAGCGCATTTAGGCAGTGATAAACAAAGTCTTGAACAGGAGATTAATGAGGTTAAGAAACAGATTGCTTTATTAACCCATGGCAGTGCTTCTGTGATTGCGAGTGATAAGGAAGCTATCTCAAAAGGGTTTGATTGGGTGGTGGAGTTTGCCGAGGTATTAGCGGAGGGAGGTTTTGATATTCAGGTAGCAAATCCCCCCTATGTGAGACAGGAATTAATTAAGGATTTAAAACCAACTTTAAAGCAGGTTTTCCCGGAAGTTTATACAGGAACATCGGATTTATATTGTTTCTTTTATGCGAGAGCTTTACAATTACTTAAAACTGGGGGAATGTTAGCTTTTATTTCTTCTAATAAGTGGTTTCGGGCAAAGTATGGGGAGAAGTTAAGACAGCATATCGCTGATACTTGTCAGGTGAGAAGTATTACCGATTTTGGGGAGTTGCCAGTTTTTGAAAGTGCAGCTGTTTTAGTGATGATTTTTCTCGCTCAGAAGCAATCAGATATAAAATTAAACACTCAATTTACTCAAGTTAAATCTTTAGAGTCACCTTATCCTGATATTAAAACTGTTATTAATGAACAGGGAACAATTTTACCTAATAATTCTTTAAATGGTAAAAATTGGCTATTAAGTGATTCTACTACGGCAAGTTTAATCAATAAAATGTCAGCAGCCGGTATTCCTTTAGGTGAATACGTCAATGAAAAAATTTATTATGGTATTAAAACTGGTTTTAATAAAGCCTTTGTGATTGATGGTGCAAAACGAGCAGAATTAATTGCTAAAGATACTAAAAGTGCAGAGATTATTAAACCTTTAGCTGTGGGTGATGATGTGCGTAAATGGCGCATAAATTACAAAGACAAATGGTTGATTTTCATTCCTTGGCATTTTCCTTTACATCAAGATACTAGCATTACTGGAAGTTCTCTTAAAGCTGAAAAAGAATTTGAGAGAATATATCCATCTATTTATGGTCATCTTGCAAAATATCAAAAGGAACTTTCATTGAGAAATAAGGCAGAAACTGGAATTAGATATGAATGGTACGCTTTACAAAGATGTGCAGCTACATATTTTGAAGAATTTGAAAAACCTAAGATTGTTTTTCCAGATATTGCAAAAGAGTCACGTTTTTCCTTAGATGAAAAAGGTCTTTATATTAACGATACAACCTTTATGATTCCAGTTTATGATCTTTATCTTCTGGGGGTACTTAATTCATTAACGGTATTAAAATATTATCATCAATTAAGCCCTCAGATTTTGGGGGGACATTTAAGATTTAAACGTCAATATGTTGAAAAAATCCCCATCCCTCCCGCTTCTGAATCGGAAAAAGAACCCATCATCAAATTAGTACAAAAATGCTTAGATGCCAAAGGGGTTAACTGTGAAGAATGGGAGAAAGAGATAGATGAGAGAGTAGCGGCATTGTATGGATTGTAAGGGGTTAGATACCCGAATTATTAAAGAAGTCGGGTATCTGAAATCATCACAGAATTTCGATTTCTTTATTAACCTCTCTTGCTAGTCAAAACCTTAGTCTCCCTTGAGATGCACTGCACCAACTTTTTGATAGAGAATATGTAGAGCCTCAGCAGCTTGTCTTGCTAGAGCGTACCATTCAGGGTTTTGTACACAAGCTGGATGGGAAACAATAAAACGCTCCAAGGAATCACTAACCATCGCTGTTCTGTCAAGTAACTCATGACATCCGAATGTACCCGGTTTGAATTGCTCAAGAACTTGTTGTTCTTGTTCTTGGAGGAAGTCTTTTAACTCTTCTTGACGCTCTATTTCAATAGCGTTATCCTTAACCACAACCATACTATTCAATTCAGTCATTCAACCCTCCAATTCAGCTTGCCGTAGAATGTTTTTGTAAGTTCCGATAGGTATATCATCTGACAGTTTACAAGGAACGGTAACTTTACTCAGCTTGACAGGGTGTTTAAACTGACGATGGCTTCCTTTTTGCGAAACTTGCAACCAACCATCATCAATTAGGCGACGGATAACCTCACGAACCCTCATACCCTTAATTTTAACCTACACTTATCTTATCGAAAATTTGGGTTTAAAACCCCGTCCTTTTAGGACGGCTTTAAGCTACAATGGAAAATGAAGTCAACTTCTTAAAGAAGTCGGGTATCTGAAATCATCACAGAAGAGGAGAAATAACAAGAAGGATTTCCTAGACTGTGAACCTTAAGATTGTTACAAGATGCTAAAATTAGGAAAACCTGCTAAAATCAGGATATGCCAGCTAAAGATACCTTTCACCATGCTGTCCGAAATGCACTCATAAAAGCAGGTTGGACGATTACCCATGATCCTTTTACCCTAGAGTTTGAAGATGTTAACTTTTATGTGGACTTAGGTGCAGAAAAAGTTATTGCAGCACAAAAAGAACGAGAAAAAGTTGCCATTGAAATCAAAAGTTTCTTAAGAGATTCAATTGTTACAGAACTACATTTAGCCTGTGGACAATATCTTAACTACCGTTTTGCTCTTTCAGAAATTGAACCTGATAGAACCCTATACTTAGCCATCCCTAATGATACTTATGAAGTGTTTTGTCATAGCCGTTTTGTTCAAAGAATTCTAGAACATTATCAAATCAAAATTATTGTCTATAACCCTGAAATAGAGGAGATCGTAGAATGGCAATCAACTACAGTGAATTAGTTAAATCCCTAATTGAAGAACAAGCTAAAATTCAGCAGTCTAGTGAAATTTCCCTAGAAATAATCTTTGACGATCTGAGAAAACATTATTTATTAGTACAAGTTGGTTGGCACAATAATCATTGGATTTATGGATGTCTTTTACATTTAGATATTATTAACAACAAAGTTTATATTCAACAGAACAACACAGAAATTTCGGTGGCTGAAAAGTTAGTTGAACTAGGAATTCCTAAAACAGATATTGTCATCGGATTTCACTCTCCATTTAAACGAAAATTCACAGAATATGCCATTAATTAGGAGTACAAATAAAATGGAAAAACAAATTATAAAACATTAGAATTACCAATAGAATTAATTCAAGAAACTCTCTCTATTCTAGATCGTGAAACTGCCGTCTTAGTTGAGCAAGCTTTATCCTAAACTACCATGAAAATACAAGGAATTATCAAAGGCAATACTATCGAGCTATTAGAGGATTTATCTCTTCCTAATGGCGTAAAAATTTCTCTAGAAATCCCCGATAATTTAATTCAAAAAAAATTATTGTGGGAAGACTTAGAAACTCTTATTGGAGTATGGAAAAATCAACCAGAACTCGATGATATTTTTTCTGAAATTGACCGAGAGCGCCATAGATCATAGTTCAATCAAGGCAGCAGAGACAATGATTGAGTAGGTGGTATAATGTGAAATTACCCAATCCTAAAAATACCATTATTGATGATAACAAATTGACCGGTTATGCCCTGAATCTAAATCATTCAGATGGACAGCATAAAGCTAGGGTTTTTAAATCCGTCTTAAACTTAGATATTAATAACGTTCAATTTCTTAAAAATGCACTCCTAGAAGCAGTTAAAACCTATGATGCTATTCCTGACAAAATCAATCACTATGGACAAAAGTATGTTATTGATTTTCCCCTGACTCATCAAAACAAAACCGCCATTATTCACAGTGTTTGGATCATCAGAAATGACGAAAACTTTCCCCGCTTAGTGACTTGTTATGTACTTTAAGGAGATAATCAAATGAAACTCTTAGATGTAGTTGCCTTATTAGAAGACTTACCCCAATTAGGATTATATTGCGGACAAGTCGGAACAATTGTAGAAGTTTATGAACCCACAGTTTTTGAAGTGGAATTTAGCGACACATCAGGACGTGCTTATGCTATCGAAACCTTACAAGAAAATCAACTAATGTTATTACATCATTCTCCCTTAGAACCTAAAAATTTAGCTGTAAATATAGGGTAAATTTTCTTAAAAAACATTATTGATATAACAATTCTCTTATGGATATCGAACTATGCCTACCCACGACATCATCGACAATCGCCAGCAAAAATTAGTCGATAACATCAACCAAATTCTTCACTCTTCAGAAGCCGCTCATTTTGCCGTCGGTTACTTTTTCCTCTCCGGCTTTACTGCGATCGCACCTCGTCTCGCCACCATCCCACAAATCCGCCTCCTAATTGGCAACACCAGCAACCGGGAAACCATCGAACAACTAGCAGAAGGCTACCGCCGCTTAGAACTAATTAAAGACCATCTGGAAGCACAAGAATACCCCAAACGGACAGAACGCAAGCAGATGGCAACAGAAACCGCCGACAATATTCGTTCCAGCGTCGAACTGATGGACCAAACAGATGAAGCAGAAACCTTAGTAAAAAAGCTGGTTCAAATGATTGAAGAAAAACGCCTTCAGGTGCGAGTTTATACTAAAGGGCGACTCCATGCTAAAGCCTATATCTTCGACTACGGGACAATTTATAACCAGCAGGGACAACCTTTGGAACGTCAAGAAAAAGGCCTTGCTATCGTTGGTTCTTCTAACCTTACCTTATCAGGAATTTCCCACAATACCGAACTTAATGTTATCGTTCACGGTAATGAAAATCATGCCAGTTTAACAGAATGGTTCAATCAACTTTGGCAGGAAGCAACAGAATTTGATGAAACACTGATGCAGTCTTTAAAACAGTCTTGGGCGATGATGCCAGTACGTCCCTACGACATCTATATGAAAACTCTCTATATGCTCGTGCGCGATCGATTGACAGAAGAAACTGCCAGCGAAATGATGATAGATAACGAAATTACCGAGAAACTAGCAGACTTTCAAAAAGTAGCAGTTAACCAAGCGATCAAACTCATCCGCGAGTACGGAGGTTGTTTCGTTTCCGATGTGGTAGGACTAGGAAAAAGCTTCATTGGTGCTGCCATTGTCAAACGCTTTGAACAAGTGGAAAAAGCCCGACCCTTAATTATTTGTCCAGCTCCACTGGTGGAAATGTGGGAACGCTACAACGAAATTTATCAACTTAACGCCCGCGTTTTATCGATGGGATTGCTGCGGGAAGATGAAACCAGTGGCATCAGAGTTTTATTAGAAGATTTTAAATACAAAGATCGAGATTTTATCTTAATTGATGAAAGTCATAACCTGCGGAATGCCGCAACCCAAAGATATAAAATCGTCGAAGCCTTTTTAGCAGCTGGGAGACAATGCTGTTTCCTGACAGCAACTCCTCGCAATAAAAGTGCTTGGGATATTTACCATCAGATTAAGCTTTTTCATCAAGATGATAAGACAGATTTTCCCATAGATCCGCCCGATCTAAAAGAGTATTTTAGATTAGTAGAGAAAGGGGAAAAACAGTTACCTGACTTGTTATCTAACATCTTGATCCGGCGCACTCGCAACCACATTTTACGCTGGTACGGCTTTGATGCCAAGACTCATAAACCCGTAGATGCAGACAATTTCAAGGATTATTTAAACGGAAATCAACGCGCTTACGTTATTGTGGGTGGTAAGCATCAGTTTTTTCCCAAAAGAGAACTACAAACCATTGAATATAGTATTGAAGATACCTATCAAGGACTTTACCAAGAACTGCGTCAATATTTAGGGAAATCTCGCCAACAGCAACCAGCTAACCCTCGTAAAAATGAACTTTGCTATGCTCGTTATGGTTTGGGAAATTATGTATTACCAAATAAGCGCAAACAAGAACCATTACTCAGTTTACAAACTGGAGGGGCAAATTTAAGAGGACTGATGCGAGTCCTGTTATTCAAACGCTTTGAATCTAGCGTTTATGCCTTCCAACAAACTGTTAAGAAATTACTGCAAGTCCATCAACGCTTTCGAGAAGCTTTATGCCAAGGAATTATCCCCGCCGGAGAAGAAGCTCAGGCAATTCTCTATGAGCCAAACAATGGGGAAGAACAAGACATTATGGATGCTTTGCGTCAGGCATCTGGGAAGTATGATCTAGCTGATTTTGATGCCACAATATTGCAGAAACACCTCGAACATGACATCCAATTGCTAGAGAAAATTTTGCACTTAGTTGAGCCAATTACCCCAGACAAAGATGCGAAATTACAAACTCTCAAAAATTGGTTGAATAAACCTCCGCTGCAAGATAGCAAGTGCCTCATCTTTACTCAGTATGCTGATACCGCCTATTACTTGTATCAAAACCTCAATCCTAACGGCGATCGAGACGATCTAGAAGTCATCTACAGTGGCGATAAAAATAAGGCGCGGGTAGTGGGAAGATTTGCCCCCAAAGCCAACAAATACTATAAATTACAACAGGGAGAGTCGGAAATCAAAACTTTAATTGCTACCGATGTTTTAGCCGAAGGTTTAAACCTACAAGATGGCAACCTGATTATTAATTATGACCTGCATTGGAATCCCGTCCGACTCATTCAAAGGTTTGGTCGGATTGATCGGATTGGCAGCGAGAATGATGTGGTTTACGGCTTTAATTTTCTCCCAGAGACGGGATTAGAGCGGAATCTAGGATTACGGCAAAAACTCAAAAACCGCATTCAAGAAATTCACGAAACCATCGGTGAGGATGCGGCAATTCTCGACCCAACGGAACAGCTTAACGAAGAGGCTATGTATGCGATTTATGAAAAAAGTAGCAGCCATCAATTAAGTTTGTTTGAAGATGAGGGAGAATTTCTCGACCTCAATGAAGCCGAAGAAATTCTCAGACAACTCCAGCGAGAAAATCCGGCTGAATACGAACGGATAGCTAACCTGCCTCATGGCATCCGAACGGCTCGCTTTTCTCTCAATAAGGGCATAATTGTCTTCTGTGAAGCTTCTTATCCGAACCGCAAAGATTGGAAGGGCTACCAGCAATTATATTGGCTCGATGAACAGGGAGAGATCATATCAAAAGATACTGCCCGCATTTTAGGAATGCTCAAAACCAACCCAGAAGAAGCATCACTGCCGCTGCCCAAAAATTACAACCAAGCAGTCATGCAAGTCAAGGTGAAATTTGCCCAAGAAGTCCAGCACCGCCAATCTGAACGGGAGTACAGCCGTTCCTTGACTCAAGCACAGCGCTACGTCCTGCGAGAACTAGGACTGCTGTTCAAAACCACGCAGGATGAAGAAATCCGCAAGCAGGTTAACCTATTAGAACAGGCCTTTCGCCAACCGATTACCACTGTACTCAAGCGCGAGTTAAACCTGATTAAGCGCCGTAGCCTGACAGGAGAAGCTTTGTTTAGCGAACTGAAGAAATTATACAGCCAACATGAGATGCGGGACTGGTTAGATCGCCGCCGCTTGCAAGGTGAGGAGCAACCAATTCCCATCATTATTTGCAGTCAGGCTTTAGTTTAGAAACGGCGATCGGTCAAGGTATAGGATTAAGTTATTGGTTAAAATCCCGCCCGCCTTATCTCTGCAATTGTGAGAAAAAGCTACAATTAATCAATCCTAAAATACCGGGAAAAAGTCATGACAGCCCTAGACATTATCCCAGATGTCACCTATCTCCCCACAGATTTATGGAGTGATGAACCACCATTGGAAAGTGATCTACACCTGCAACAGATCATCATTCTCCTTAGTTGTCTAGAATTATTATGGCGCGAGAGGAGTGATTACTACGCTT
>NZ_SFBZ01000024.1:0-8710 GCF_007095495.1 Microcystis sp. M_QC_C_20170808_M9Col
AAACTGTCTCTTGAAGCTAATTATGATGATTATCTTGAAAAAAAATGATAATTAGACAGAAGTTCTCTATGTGAACAAGAGAACTTTATCTTCTTTTGTTTTCAAAATGAGAATTGCTGGTTTGGGGCTTTTTGGCGAAGCAGCTGCAAGATTTTCAAGCTAGTGGCTCAAAAACCTTACATCTTGATCGGCGATCGCGTCCTGTAGGGGCGAAGCATTCGGACAATAACCTATCGCTGAAACCGTAGATTTTCTATCCGAATGCTTCGCCCCTACTTTTTCAGCCAACCCTAGATAGGGTTGGCTGAATAAATCTAAAAACCTTGTTAGATTAAGGCTTTTTCCGGGGGAAAATTCACACCCCACACCCCACACCCCATACCCTGTCTCTAGAAACAACCTGTTCAGCCAACCCTAATTACCTGGGTTTCAGCTTATCTGTGTCTTTAAATACTTGGTCGACCGCGTCAAATCACATAAGTCTTTAGATAAAGGTCGTATCATCATGATCGTAGTAAGTTACATTGTTGACATTGCTTACCGCTTCTCATCTAGACTGTATTGGGATTGGTCAAAGCTAATTGCACAATAGTGATCTTTTATAGTCAATATTTTTTAAGTCTGTTAGAGCCCTATGTCTGTCCTAAATAAAGAAAATCTTAAACTGGAAACTCTTACCCTGTTTCAAAAATACCAAAAAACGGCAGATAATAAGTTACGGGATCAAATTATGGAGTTAAACCTAGGATTAGTCAGAAGGGAAGCTCATCATTGGGTTAATCAATGTCATGAAAATTACGAAGATTTAGTGCAGGTTGGCTCTATGGGACTAATTCGGGCGATCGAGCGTTTTGATAGCAGCAAAGGTCATGCTTTTAGCTCCTTCGCTATTCCCTATATTCGCGGCGAAATTCAACACCATCTGCGCGATAAAAGTTATACAGTTCGTATTCCTCGTCGTTGGTTAGATTTAGGCAGACAAGCGACAAAGGTGCGTCGGGATTTCCAGACCCTCTACAATCGTCAACCCAATGATACGGAAATCTCCCTGGCTTTAAATATTTCCCTCGCAGAATGGCAAGAGGTAAAACTGGCTTTCCAAAATCGTGAACCTCTTAGTCTCGATGCGACGGTTAATAACGATGAAGATAATAATACTTGTTTAAAAGACATCGTTCCCGATCCCCGTTATCGCAGCTTTCAACTTTGTCAAGAGGATCGCATTCGTTTACAACAGGCACTGGCTCAATTAGAAGAAAAAACCCGTCATATTCTCGAATTTGTCTTCCTTAAGGATCTTACTCAACGGGAAACCGCCGAACAATTAGGCATTAGTGTCGTTACCGTCTCCCGTCGGGTGAAAAGGGGTTTAGAAATGCTCAAGGAAACCATGCTCCAGGAAGTATTTTAGCCCAATTATTCGGTTATCATCAGTAGTCGTGCAAAATTAATTTCCTGGTTGAGACTCCCAGACTCCGAGACTCCGAGACAGCTATCAGGGATCGGATTTGGGTTTTCATGCCAAATCCGTTTTTAATAGCATCATTAACTCCCAATCCAACTTTAAAAACTCGGTTATGGATTGTTTCTCCCCGCTCCCCGCAACGCCGATAATACCATACCTCGACTCTAGCCAGAACTGTCCGTGCGGCTCTGAAATACTCCCAGCTTATCTTTGCCCAAATAGCAAGTAATTCAAAACCCCAGCTAAATATTCATACTGCTCGATCGAATTATAGTAGTGAGCAGAAATCCTCACAATTAATGATGCTTCTCCCCAGGGAATTATCGGCACTTCGATCTGATATTTTTCCCACAGTTGTCTGGATAAATCTTCTGCTATCCAAGCATAACTAGGAATTAGAATTGAGGACATCGATCCGATCATTGATTCTGGACAGGGATAATTGACCTGCAAGGCATGACAAAGCAAATTTCTGGCTTTTAAAACCAAATTACGATTCCTCGCCATCAGACCCAGTAAACCATCAATAGAGAGAGAATTTAAAAACTCGATCGCTTTTGGCACTGATAAATAAGCGGTGGGATCATCGGTTCCCATCCAAGCAAATTCTAACTGAAAACGGGAGCGATCTTGTCGAGGGGAATTCGCTCCATGGCTAATAGTTAAAGGTCGAATTATTGCCTGTTTATCCCCGCGCACATAGAGAAAAGCAGCCCCCTTGGGACTACATAACCACTTATGACAATTAGCAGTATAATAGGTGGGATTAATTGCCCCGATATTAAGGGGTAAAAAACCTAAAGCATGAGCGCCATCGATGAGAGTATCAATGCCCCGATTATTTAATTCTCGCACAATTTCTGCGATTGGCCAAATTAAGGCCGTGGGACTGGTGACATGATCTAAAACTACTAATTTGGTCTGAGGAGAAACAGATGCTAAAATCGCTTGACTAATTTCTAAAGAGGACTGCACAGGAAAGGGAATTTTAGCGATAATTACCTTTAAACCCCATCTTTTAGCTATATGTTTAACTGCATTAGCACAAGCATTATAGGTCTGATCGGTGATCAAAATTTCCTCATTTTCCTGAAAAGTGAGAGAATTTAACACCGCATTTACTGCTGTGGTTGCATTGGGAACAAAGACTAAATCATCGCTATTTACTCCCACTAAATCCGCTAATTTTTGCCTAGCAATATCTAATAAACCCTCTAATTCTCTCCCCAAAAATGCTAAAGGTTGTCTTTCCATTCGTTCCCGCAATTGTTGCTGATAATCCAAGACTATTCTAGGGGTTGCACCATAGGAACCATGGTTGAGAAAATAAATATTATCGGGAATTAACCAAAAGTTTTTGGACATATTGAATTAGTTTGATTTTATTGAGAACTAGAAAAAATAGCTGAAAAATTGCCTATTGTATGGGAGCATCTCACCTTTGCAATGAGCATAAATACTTAGTGGAAAAATAGGCTTTTCGAGGGTAATTCTTGTTTTAATTCTCCAGGTACGCAGTCTTTAAAAGCCTCTATTTCGTTCCAATATTGTATTCAGCTTCTGACTAGCTAGTATATTTATTTATGATAAGCGGGTGGGTGGAATTAAATACAAGATGAACGTAGGTTGGGTTGAAGCATGAAACCCAACACCCGCTCATGTTACGCTACCGCTAACCCATCCTACCAATAATTGTGCCTCCCTACTTATAACGACCCATTTTATATTAATCTCCCATGGTTTGAAAACGATGGATAATTTCAGTGACAAAAGTTTCTCCATCTATGAGAGGATGATTTTCTGGAGATTGATATTTTCCCGTTTTCACTTTCCGTTGGAGATGTCGGTTCATAGGTATTATGACTATCTACTGAGAAAATCAGCTTGATCTTAATTTTAAGCTAAATATCGACAAAAAAAAGCTCTCCGGGAAAAAGGAGAGGGGAGAGAACGAGTTAGAAAAAGTTATTAATGTAACCATCCTTTCAGACGACGTGCGACTTGAGGACGACGTAATTTTCGCATCGCTTTAGTTTGAATTTGACGTACTCGTTCCCGAGATAAATTGAACATTCCTCCCACTTCCTCTAGGGTATAGGGTTGACTGGTAGCTAAACCATAACGGAGGGAGATAACATCTTTTTCCCGTTCCGTGAGAACATCACTTAAAACTGCGAAAATTTCCTGACGCATCATCATCTCATTCATTTTATCTTCGGGAAGTTGTAGATCATCATCTTCCAACAGATCTACTAATTCCGTATCTTCTCCTTTCCCTACACGATGATTTAAAGAGAGAGATTGACGACGCAATTGTAATAATTGCCGCAATTGTTCGGGAGTTATTTCTAACGCTTCTGCGAGTTCCCGTTCATTGGGATTGCGCTGTAAATCTTGCTTGAGAATGCGCTGCGCTTTTTTGAGTTTATTGAGTTTTTCGACAATGTGAATCGGTAAACGAATCGTACGCGCATCGTTAGCAATGGTGCGGGTGATTGCTTGTCGAATCCACCAATAAGCATAGGTAGAGAATTTATAACCTTTATTGGGATCGAATTTTTCGGCCGCACGGTTGAGTCCGATCGCACCTTCTTGAATTAAATCTAAGAAAGGAACTCCGCGATTTAAATAGCGTTTAGCGATAGAAACCACCAAGCGCAAATTAGAACGAATCATTTTCCGTTTAGCTGTTCGTCCGCGATAAAGACGGTTTTCCAGTTGACGTTCATTATCTAATTGTAAAGCGTTTGCCCATTCCGTTTTCGTCGGGGGACGATGTAAATTTTCTTGTAGTTTTTGGCGCACTTCTTCCGCTTCCATCAGAAACTTAACCGAGTAGGCTAATTCAATTTCTTCTTCCGCATTAAGCAGGGGATAACGGGCCATTTCTTTAAAAAATGCCCCAACAGTATCTTCATTGCTGCCTTTATCGTATCCAGTTCCACTACCCCCACGAGTGGTTTTTAGGGTTTCCGGTAAAGGTTCAGTCAGATCTTCGTCAGTTCTTTCAGCAAAATCCACGCTGTCTAGTTCTAAAGGATTTGTCTCCAGGGCAATGATTTGATTAAAATTATCATCAGAGGCTAGTTTAGAGATTTTCATAAGCAGTTATGGATGGAGTGGGATTATAATAGCAGGGAAAAACTCAATTTCTCCCAATGGGCTGATTGTTACATTGAATTTTCGGGGAGCAGATTTTTTAAACGTTTTCTTAATTAATGGCGGTCATTTCTGGGATATAATTACACCCGTCTGTGTCGATGGTTACAAATCGCCGAACCAGACAATAAGATTTTCTGGTGAATAGAGGAGACTTTTAGGTTTTCCACTTATACAATCTAACTAAGGTTTTTGGTATTTGACTAGGTAAGGATCACGCTTCTTAACAATCAAGATAGCAGTCAGCTTTTTATTACTCTTCTTCGCTTTTCCTATTGAGAACCATTCTCACCTTTTGACTAACTAGGGTCTGCTGAAAAAGTTTTTCCTAGGGGCAGGGTGTGGGGTTTTACCCATTTTCATCGGGTAAATTACCTAATTTTCAGGGAAAAAGTCCAGGGATTTTCCCCCCGACCACTCCCATATCTGGTACTTTTTGATTGACAAAAAGTCTAACTAACTATACTGCGATTTAATAGCTAATAGACAATAATTATCATTTGGAAAGATTTCACGGGCTAAAAATCAAAATTTGCGGGCAAAAAAGCAATATTTAAAGTGTTTTTAGAGAAAATTAGCTATTTTTATTCCCCTCAAGCTTTAAACTATAATTTAAATACCCTATTCTCCCCCCCCCCGCAACGCGAGTGATCTCCCCACTCCCCACTTCCCACTTCCCACTTCCCACTGATAACTGATAATTGATAACTGATAACTGATAACTGATAACCATGCTCGATCGCTGTGCTACTCTAACTGTAGCGGAACCTCGCACACCTTACCAATTAACCACAACTGGGCAACCGTGGTTAGAGGTTTTGGTCGATCGCCCTTATCCTAGAGATAGTCAAGAGGATCAGCAAATATTAACCTATAGTATCCCCCGGGATTTAACGGTAGAAATTGGCGATATTTTAAGCGTTCCTTTCGGTTCTCAGGTAATAGGGGGAATTGCTCTTAGATTTCTCGAAAATTTGCCCCCAGGACTAGAAGAGAATCAAATTCGTCCCGTGGAAGAGGTGATTGCTAAGGGTTTTTTTCCCGATAATTATTGGCAGTTATTAACGAAAATCGCCCAATACTACGCGACGGATTTAATCACCGTTGTTCGCGTCGCTTTACCTAAGGGTTTACTGCGAAGTTCCCAACGTCGCATCAGATTCAAACCAGAAGCTATCCCCCCCGGTGCGGAGGTTTTTTGTACTCCCCTCTCCCGTCAGATTTTATCCCTGCTAAAAAATCAAAAAGAAGGCGATTATTCGGCGAAATACCTGCAAGAAAAAGTCAAAAATGCTAATTACGGTATTCGAGACTTAGTTAAGCGCGGTTGGGTGGAAAGTTATCTAGAAGCACCCAAAAGTCCTAATATTAAGCTAAAAAAAGCCATTACCCTGCTAATAACCGACTTTCCTGCTGATTTAACCGAAAATCAGCGCAAAATTGTCGAAATTCTCCGTCATCAGGGAGGAGAAATGTGGCTGCCAGAATTGGCACAACTCGCGGGGACAAAACATTTTAAACCACTAATTGACAAGGGTTATGTGGTGATTGAGGACCGGGAATTTCTGCGCTTATCCTCGGCGATTATGAGCAGGGATCAACCAAAAACACTCACTTCTAGTCAAAAACAAGCACTAGAAGCCATTCAAACCCTGAAAGGTGGTGAAAGCGTCCTCTTACACGGAGTGACGGGATCGGGTAAAACAGAAGTCTATCTACAGGCGATCGCACCTGTCCTAGCAGCGGGTAAATCTGCCTTGGTTTTAGTCCCCGAAATTGGATTAACACCGCAACTAACCGATCGCTTTGTGGCCCGTTTTGGCGATCGAGTCTATGTTTATCATAGCGCCCTCTCGGAAGGAGAAAGATACGATACATGGCGACAGATGTTGACAGGAACCCCGCAAGTCATTATCGGGACGCGATCGGCGATTTTTGCCCCTTTACCCCACCTAGGCATGATTATCCTCGATGAAGAACACGATAGCAGCTTTAAACAAACCCAATTACTCCCCACCTATCACGCGCGTACCGTGGCTAAATGGTGCGCTCAATTAAACCATTGTCCCGTAATTTTAGGCTCGGCCACACCATCCCTAGAAACATGGCTAGAATCCCAAGTTAATCCCAGTCTTTACCTATCTTTGCCCGATCGCATCCAAAATCGCCCCTTACCGCGGGTGGAAATCGTCGATATGCGACGGGAATTGCAACGAGGCAATCGTTCCCTGTTTAGTCAATCCCTGCGTTCATCTCTGGAAACCCTGCGCGACAAGGGAGAACAGGCAATTTTATTCGTCAGTCGCCGGGGATATAGTACATTTGTATCTTGCCGAAGTTGCGGTTATGTGCTAGAGTGTCCCCACTGTGATGTCTCCCTATCTTACCACCACACCGACCCGGGAGCGCAGGAATTACTACGCTGTCACTACTGCAACTATGGTCGCATCCATCCGAAACAATGTCCTGAATGTGGTTCTCCCTATCTGAAATTTTTCGGTACTGGCACTCAGCGCGTCACCCAAGAATTAACCAAAGAATTTCCTGATTTGCGCTGCTTGCGTTTTGATAGTGATACCACCCGCAACAAAAATGCTCCCCGGGAACTATTAAAACTATTTACTGATGGTGAATTCGATGTCTTAGTCGGAACCCAAATGCTCACCAAAGGATTAGATATCGAGCGAGTTACCCTAGTGGGAATTATGGCTGCCGATGGTTTACTTTATCACTCCGATTATCGCGCCTCCGAACGCGCTTTTCAAACCCTCACCCAAGTAGCAGGGAGAGCAGGAAGGGGAGAAAGAGAAGGAAAGGTAATTATCCAAACCTATACCCCTGAACATCCCGTGATTAGAGCAGTGCAAACCCACGATTATGAGGGTTTTGTCGAGACGGAATTAATGCACAGAGAGAGTTTAAATTATCCTCCCTACGGCAGCTTAGTCTTAATTCGCTTTAGTGGTTTAGATGGGGAAGCAGTCCAGAAAAGTGCCGAAAATGTTGCGGAGGAATGTGTTAATAATTTGGGTTCCGATTGGGATATTTTGGGACCTGCACCCGCAACAATTATGCGCGTGGCTAACCGTTATCGCTGGCAAATTCTGTTAAAATTATCGGGAGACAAGGCTGATATCGGTGGTCTTTTGCGTCCTTTGAAAAGCTTAGTTTTACCCAAGGTAAGTATGGCGATCGATGTGGACCCCTTAACTATAGAATAATCAAGGATGAATGAGATGATCGCCATTGCTCACGGATGCAACCAGTTATCTAAATCCGTCAAAGTGTCAAAGTCTAATAAAGCGAGTCCTAAGTCTTCTAACCGCTCCACAGGAAGGTTACGGATGGTTTCCTCAAGATTTTGCGGTATTTCACCGAAACGTCGTTGAAGAAGTCTAATAACAAGATTGGCTTCTTGAATTCTACCCTGTTCAAGACCCTGCTGTACACCTTGCTGTAGTCCTCTTTTCAGTCCCTCTTGAATCGCTTGTTCTCTATCCTGTTGGTAAAGTGGAGCTAAACGCATAATAAACTCCCTATCCTCCTGTGTTTTTTTCGATAACGCTTCTAAATTTCTACTCAGATTATACAATAAGTTTAAAGAAGCCGATTTTGTTCCTCCTCTACCCAATAATCTTAACCATAATGTCTCTGGGATTGCGGGTAACTGATGAATGACGACAATAGCTGTACCTAAACCTTCCGGGAGAAAATAAACCCCTTCTCCCCAATTGGGTTGTAATTGAGCCTTAAACAGGGATAAAATGCGCTCACTAGCTGTGGGAGTGAGAATCCACAACTTAGGTATCTCCTCCTCTGATATTCTCTGTTTATTTCTCTTTGCTTCTCTGTGGAAGATTTCACGAATAGCAAAGCGCTTGGACAGACAATCATTGATACCATCAAGGGTAATCCCATTGCGATAGGGTTCCAATAAACAGGGATTTTGGCATAATTTGCCTAATAGTCCTAACTGAGGGGGAATTGCCTCGGTATTAGGACTAAAATACACATCAATTTCTTGAATTTCTGAGGTGACTTCTTTGCTGACAACTACTGTACCGTAGGGAGAAAGAAGGGTTTCTA
>NZ_SFBZ01000240.1:0-58878 GCF_007095495.1 Microcystis sp. M_QC_C_20170808_M9Col
CAGCAGCAGGTGGAAATCTACCGACTAAATAGCGATGGGGAAATTATTAATTTACCTGCTATTTTATCCGGGGAAGATGTCTTACCCGGGTTTGTTTTGAATTTAACTTAGGAAGGATTACAGGGAATAACAAAGGGAATGACACCGAATCAGGCTATCTCTATTTTGTCAAAACATTTCCATAAAAGCGATCGATTGTCAGCTTGACGGTGTATAATCTCTTAAAGGCCAGCATCAAGCTACAAAGTTCTCAATATATCCCAAAAAAAACAATTAGGATTTCAGGAACAGATGCTCTGGCTTCTTCTTCAAAGAAAGAGGAAACTCTCAGTCACAACATTGATATTTGTCAATAATGTCACCTAAAATTTTCAATCATCACTTTACTCCTCTTAAATCCCTCTCTCTGGGATTATTTCTCCTGCAAGCTTTCACTCCCCTCACCCTAGCAGCCCCCCCGCGAGAACAGGATCAAACCGTCGGCTGTGATATTCTGGTGGTGGGTGGTGGTTTAGCCGGTGCCGGTGCGGCCTACGAAGCTTTATTATTAGGAAAAACCGTCTGTTTAACCGAGATTACCGACTGGGTGGGGGGACAGATATCTTCTCAGGGAACCTCCGCATTAGATGAAAGACGGACACAAAGAGAAAAATTATTTTTCCCGAAAGGTTATCTAGAATTTAGGGAAAGAATTAGAAAGCATTACGGGAAACGCAACCCCGGAGAATGTTGGGTAAGCGGGTCTTGTTTTTTGCCTTTTGATGGACATAAATTATTATTTCAACAGTTAGAAGACGCTGCCAAAAAAGGCAAAGGAACCCTGAAATGGTTTCCCACCACGGTAGTCAAAGAATTAAATATTGAAACTTTACCCAATCGCGGTACCGGTCAACAGATTACCAGTGTAATTGCTATTCAACATAGTCCCGTAAAAGGTACTCCTCCCCTAAATACCGAGTTTTTATCGCAAAAAATGGCGGATATCTATCGCTACGAAAATTCTCCCCGTTTTGATAAAAAAATCCTCCGTTTTGTCCCCAAATCCTCCCAACCGAATCAATTAGCAGATTGGTATGTGATTGAAGCGACCGAAACCGGGGAAATAATCGGATTATCAGATATTCCCTACCGTTTAGGTGTCGATAAGCGCAGTTATCTCGAACCTTCTTCCTCTAGCGTCACTGGAGACCCCTACTGTACCCAAGGCTTTACCTATACCTTCGCCATGGAGGAAACAGAAAAACCACAAACCCACGAGAAACCCGTTTATTATGAACGCTATGCCCCCTATTTTAGCTATGAATTGCCGCGATTAGCCGATTTTGACCTAGTTTTCACCTATCGTCGTATTTGGAGTCCGCAACTGGGTAAAGAGAAAACCTTTGGGGGAATTACTTTTACCGAACCCGTCCCGGGGGATATTTCCATGCAGAATTGGACCTGGGGAAATGATTACCGTCCGGGTACTGCTAAGGATAACTTTATCTACACCCGTGAACAGTTGCAACAGCTAGGACAGTTATCTCCGGGGGGATGGATGGGAGGATTACGCACCGAAACCCTCGCGAGGGGCGAAGAACACGCCATTTCCTACTATTATTGGTTAGTAGAAGGAACCACCGATTCCCAGTTAGGGGACGGGGTAAAAGTTCCCCATTTGAATAACCGTTATCTCTCCGGTTTTGATTCTCCCATGGGAACTGCCCACGGTTTGTCAAAATATCCCTATATTCGGGAAGCAAGACGGATTATCGGTCGTCCTTCCCTGACTTTCCCCACTGGTTTTACCGTCACGGAAATCGATATTTCCCGACAAAATTTTCAAAGCGATTTCTATCGTCAAAATCTTTCTCCGGCAGAATATCGGCGCTTAATTGCCACCTTGGCAGGATTAGAGGGATTTTCCGTACTTGATGGCACATTATCCCCCGATAAGGCCGTTAAACGCAAGCGCTCTACCATTTACCCCGATTCCGTCGGTATCGGTCACTATGCGATTGATTTTCATCCCTGCATGACAGAACATCCCCCCGAAAAACCGGGTAATACAGAAAAAGCAGGAGAAAGACGGGGACAAGGGCAAGCTTATCCTTTTGAGATACCTTTAAGGGCTATAATTCCCCAAAAAATCGATAATTTACTGATAGCGGGTAAAAGTATCGCTCTTAGTCATATTGCTGCGGCCGCCTATCGTGTCCATTCCTTCGAGTGGTCCTCTGGGGTAGCTGCTGGCATCACGGCAGTGTATGCTTTAGATAATAATGTACTGCCCTATCAATTAGTAGAAAGTGATTTTCTCATCGGGAATAAACAATTGCGAGAATTACGGCAAAAAATCGACGCAAGTGGTAATCCAACTGTGTTCCCCGATGCCTCAATTTTCCGGTCGATGGATGATTGGTATTAATTAGGGTTTGCTGAAAAAACTTTTTCAGCAGACCCTAGGTACTGCTCATCCATGTCTCTCAGATTGCCCGATTTCGTCCCCCCCCTCAACGGTTACGACTGTTTTGGGTTGAGAATACTATTAATAATCAGAGCGTTTTTGGGAAGATAAGGAGGATCAATCATTTCACGATGAATACCAGTGGCATAATGATTGATTCTTTCTCCTTTTGTTGCTTGTATCCAATCATCTTGAGCTTCATAGTTTCCCTCAGCACGAATCAAATGAATAGTCCCTTGAATTTGTACATTTTTTAAGTCAGAATTCCAAAGAAAATTAAAGTATTCCCACACTTGATTATAAGTGCGATTGCGGAGTTTTTGATTCTCTAAAAAGTAACCTCTTAATTCCTGACGTTTGGGATTTAATAAGAAAGCATCAACCCCTTCTTGAATCTCTGACATATCAGCTTTTTTAGCCTCACGTCCTCCTCTGTAAGTATCCAGTAAAATGACATCAGAAACAACTCTCCCTCGACTTTCTAATTGTTGCGCCATTAACATCGCTAAAAATCCGCCGGCGGAATGTCCCATTAATTTTATATCTTGATTCTGAGCCAAATCCTCAATTAATTCAGCGTATTTTTCTAACATTAATTCATCGCTAATATACCGGAAAGTATAGAGAGCATAATCCGTTATATACTCCGCTAAATTGGCATAAGCAGCAGCGAAACCAAGGGCGGGGGGAAATAAAAAGACGGCCTTTTCTTGCTCCTTATTAAACACCACATAAGGGCGTTCTTTCGGTTGAATATTCATCTCTTGAGCATAGATAATATAATCGCTTAATTCGGCTACTGTTGGCTTTTCATAAATCATTGATAAAGGAATTTCTATTGCGATTTTTTCATAAATTAAAGCCATAAGATTCATAGCTTGTAAGGAATGACCACCCAACTCAAAGAAGTTATCATTAACCCCTATCTTGCCAGCTTGTAGAAGTTGTTGCCAAAGGCTTACTAAGATAGTTTCCGTTGAATTGCGGGGGGCTAAATAGGGTGATTCAACTAGAGAAGTCTCATCCGGTATAGGCAATTTATGAACGTCTATTTTCCCATTAGGATTTAAGGGAAAATCCGACAACATGACAAAGGCAGAAGGGATCATGTAAACGGGTAATTTCTGCTGTAAGAAACGACGCAAATCCTGGGAAGTTAATAAAGTATCTTTTCTGATTACATAAGCAACTAACCGTTGATTATATAAGGTATCTTCCCGCATAATCACAACAGTTTGTTCAACGTTGGGATGAGTTTCTAAAACCGTCTGAATTTCTCCTAATTCAATGCGTAAACCTCTCAGCTTAACTTGATTATCAATCCGTCCTAAATATTCAATGTTTCCATCAGGAAGATAGCGAGCTAAATCCCCGGTTTTATATAATTTCCCCTCAGCAAAAGGATGAGGAATAAATTTTTCAGCCGTTAATTCAGGTTGGTTAAGGTATCCACGCGCTAAACCCATTCCACCAATATGTAATTCTCCAGCAACACCAATAGGAACCGGTTGGAGATAACTGTCGAGGATATAAACTTGGGCATTAGCAATGGGAGTTCCAATAGAAATTTGGGAATTTGGCTGACAGCACCAGATAGTAGTCTCAACCGCTACTTCTGTTGGTCCATAAGCGTTATATAATTCACAGTTTAACTGCTGAAAAAATCGTTGATTGAGTTCATAAGATAAGGCTTCTCCCCCGACAATTACTCGTTTTAAACAGTGGCAATCTTTGCTATTGGGATGTTGCAGAAAAACTCGCAATATTGAGGGAACACAAGTGAAATAAGTTACTTGTTCTTGCACAATTAAATCTATTAAATAATCTATATCTTTATACCCGTCAGGTTTAGCCACGACTAGGGTAGCACCAGATGTTAAAGATGAGAAAACTTCCCAAACTGAAACATCAAAACTAAAGGGAGTAATTTGGAGAATGCGCTCTTCAGAGTTAAGATTATAATTATCAATATTGTATTTTAGAGTATTGCAAATTCCTTGATGAATATTCATCACACCTTTAGGTTTTCCCGTTGAACCAGAAGTGTATATAACATAAGCTAAATTTTCTGGGGTAACTGGAGAGATCAAATTCTCTTGGCTATAATTAGCTATCTTTAACCAATCTGTATCTAAACACAGTATTTCGGGGCAATTTTCTGGTAGAGATTGGACTAAAGATTGCTGAGTTAACAACAGAGAAATAGCTGAATCGGATATCATATAATCCAAGCGCTCAGGGGGATAATTAGGATCCAAAGGAACATAAGCTCCCCCAGCTTTAATAATTCCCAATATTCCGATAATCATCTCAAAAGAACGCTCAATAAAAATCCCCACTAATACTTCTGAAGTTACGCCTTTTTCTTGTAAATAGTGGCCGACTTGATTAGCTCGATTATTTAACTCTCGATAGGTCAATTTTTCGCCGTCAAAAATAAGAGCTATTGCCTCGGGATTATCTCTAACTTTTTCTTCAAATAACTGGTGCAAACACTGTTGAGAATAAGCGACTTCGGTTTGATTCCACTCTATTAGTAATTGATGCTGTTCTTCAGGGGTTAATAAATTAATCTCAGATAATTTACAATCGGGATTCTGAATTACACTTTTAATAATTTGTAAAAAGTGACCGTTCATTCTGGCGATGGTTTCAGGCAAAAATAAATCTGGCTCATATTCGATCACTAATGTAAGATTATGACTATCTTCAAAGAAGCTCCAAGTCATATCAAATTGAGCCATCCGTGGTTTTAAGGGATAAGGTTGATGTTCCAAACCAGGAATTTTTAAGACAGTTTTGCTTTCTTTACCCAGTAGAGAAAACATGACATCAAATAAGGGATTTCTGGACAAATCACGTTCTAAATTGAGAGCGGATACTAATTTATCAAAAGGATAATCACGATATTCATAAGCATCAAGACAGGTGTTAGTTACTTCCCCTAAGACTTGCTTAAAAGTTACTCCCTCTGGTAATAAAGTTCTTAAGGCCAAGGTGTTAACATAAAACCCGATCTGGTTTTCTAAATCAGGATGATTTCGTGCTGAAATAGGGATACCAACCACTAAATCCCGTTGGCCGGTGTGGCGGTAGAGTAATATTTTAAAGAAAGTCAGTAGGGTAATAAATAGAGTCGTCTGATTTCGAGTTGCAAAGGTTTGTAATTGTTGGCTAAGACTCTCACTAAATTGATAAGTGTAGGAAGCCGCTTGAGAAGATTTTACTTGAGGTCGAGGGAAGTCTATCGGTAAGTTTAAGATAGGGGGATGTTCGGAAAAAACCTCACACCAATACTCATGTTGTTCTCTAACTTCTTCACTTTCTAACCACTGATTTTGCCATGCCGCATAATCTTTATACTGTAGAGTAAGAGGGGGTAATTCAGCTTTTTTTTGTTGAGTATAAGCAGAGTATAATATAAAGAACTCTTGAAAGATAATATCAAGTGATTGTGCATCTCCAATAATATGATGGACAGTCAAACCAAAGATAAATTCTTCTGACTTAATCTGCACCAATAAGACCCGAATAAGGGGCAACTTTTCTAAACTAAAAGGTAAATTTGCCGACTCTTGAATTAAATCATCTGCCAAGAGTTCAGCATCTTTTTCTGCTCTTAAATCTTTAAAAATGATTAACTGTTCTGTGGGGATTTGCTCATGAATAACTTGCTTAATATTGCCTCCAACACTGGCAAAAGTGGTTCTGAGAATTTCATGACGGTTCACCAGTTCTTGAAAGGCTGCTGTTAATATAGAAACATCTAACTTGCCATTAATTCTCATGGCAAGCCTAATATTATAAGCACTAGAAGATTCGCTGATATGCTGCAAAATCCAAAGCCTTCTTTGACCGTGAGAGACTTGGTAATATTTTTGTTTTTCCAGTGGGTTAATTGAGTCAGATTGTGGTAAGTTGATCATCGTTTTTGTCGGGATTGAATTAATACAGCTTGTTCTTTTAAAGTATTATGGGTAAAAATTTCCCGTAATCGGAGAGAAACTCCAAATTGATTACGGATTTGTGACACTAAGCGCATCGCCTTCAGACTGTTTCCTCCTAGTTCAAAAAATGACTGATTACTGTTACTAACTTCTGCTTCTAATAACTCACCCCAAAGGGAAGCTAATAAAGCTTCTTGTGGATTAAAATCTGGGACTTGGTTAGTTGAGTTAGTAATATTTTCTTCGGGTTTTGGCAAAGCTAGACGATGAATTTTTCCATTGGGTAACAAGGGAAAAGCTTCTAACCGCATTAAAAAGCTAGGCTGCATATAAATCGGTAAGAGTTGCTTTAGTTTACCTCGAATATATTCCTGATGAACTGTATCCTCGGCTTGATAATAAGCAATTACGTTTACTAATTCCTCCTTTTTATTAGCCATAACTAAGGCTTTTTCTACTCCCTCAATCCCACTGAGGACATCTTCAATCTCTCCTAATTCAATCCGTACCCCATTTAATTTAATTTGATTGTCACTGCGTCCTATTACTTCTAAAGTTAGATCAGGAAGCAGTCTGCCTAAGTCTCCAGTACGATAAACTATATCCCTCCCCCCATTCAAAGGATTAGGCACAAAAACTGAATGAGTTAAGCTTTCATCTTGATAATAACCTTTGGTTAAATAGGGGGATTTAACGAACACTTCTCCTACTTCTCCTATTGCCCTGGCGCGATTTCCATCAACCACTGCATAAGCGGCATCTGGCAAAGTTTGACCACCCGGAACCCGTTCATAGGGAATATTATTAGGGTTAGGAATTCGATAAAAATGCTTAACAAATGTAGTTTCACTTGCCCCATAAATATTCACAAATTCTGTCTGAGAGCCAAAAATTTGATGCCATTCAGCCAGTTCTTTCACAAATAAAGGCTCTCCTCCTAAGACAAAAATTCGCAAACTTTTCAGGAGATTATGAGCATTAATTAAACCACGCCCCATCTTTAAAAATAGACGCATTACCGAGGGGACAGTGTGTAGTAAGTTAATTTTCCATTCTCCTATTCGCAGTAATAAAAGCTCTAAGTCTTCTCGCTCTGTACTCTCTGGAATATACAGAGTTCCCCCTGAGCATAAAGTCACACAGGTTTCCCTCAAATAAGCATCAAAATTAATTTGAGCAATTTGTAAACAGCGCCAACTTTCATTAATGCCAAATTCCCGTTTTTCCCAATCAATGAAATGACGTAAGCTGCCGTGACTGCCTAAAATTGCTTTAGGTTCACCGGTTGAGCCAGAAGTAAACATAATATAATTAGAATCATCAGCATCCGGCATAGCTAGAAGGGGTTGCAGTTTGCTTAATTGGCAAGGAAACTCTTGATAATCCATGCCATTCCACTGATGATATTGCTGAATTTTATGAGCCTTAACCACTAAGATATGAGGCGGTTTTTCTAATGCGGATAGTTGGGGTTTAATCCCCTCTAAATTCTCAGCCGCAACTAAGATAATTTCGGGGCTAGTTTTAATCATCATGCGTTGCCGGCGCTCCTCGGGTTCATCTAAACGTAGAGGTAAATAGATTCCTCCGGCTTTAAATACTGCCAGCATAGCGATTAACTGACGATAATCTCCTTCTAGGAGAACACCACAAACCTTATCTTTTTCCACGCCTAATTCTTTTAAGGCATAAGCCCAAAAGTTAGTTAGTTCATGTAATTCTTGATAGCTAAATTTACCCCCTGGATAAATAATCGATGTTTTCTCCGGTTTGGCTGCAACTTGGTCAATAAAATCATGGATGATAGTACGGGTTTCTAAGCGAGGAATAGGATTGATAAAATTGGCAATGAAAGCGGTTTCTGCTGCCGATAACAAAGAAATGTCTTTGACGGGTTGGGCGGGGTTAGATAGCATTTCATTCAAGAGTTTATCGAAGTGAATGAGACATTTTTTCATCCTCTCCTCTTGGAATAAGTCGGTGTTATAAATTAGCTCTAATCTGAGTTTTTCCTGATCTTCACTAAACACAAAAGATAGATCAAACTTACTGGTCGGGGTCAGGGAATCTAGAGATTTTATTTGTATATTTTCCAAGCCTACAGGTTGATCAAAATTTTGCAGAAGGACTAATATATCAAACAAGGGAGTGCGGTTAATTTCTCTAGAAACAGCTAATTTTTCTACTAAAATATCAAAGGGATAATCGGAATGTTCTAAGGCTTCGGTAACGGTTTGACGAACCTTTGCGAGTAGATTTTTGTAGCCTTTTTCGGGTTCAATTTGGTCACGAATAACTAAGGTATTGAGAAATAAACCGATTAGAGATTGCAGTTGAGGATGGCTTCTGGTGGCGATTTCTGTACCAATAGTAATATCATGTTGACCACTGTAGCGATACAGTAATATTTTGACAGCCGCTACCAATGCCATGAATAGGGTGATTTCGTTTTCCTGACAAATTTTTCTTAATTTAGAAATCGTTTCTCGGTCAAATGTCCAGCTTAAATGAGAACCCTTAAACGTCTTTATTTGGGGACGTTTAAAGTCTGTCGGTAAGTGAACTCTGGTCAGTTGTCCATTGTCCAGTTTTTGCCGCCAGTAATCTAGGTTTTTGGGATTATTTTCGCTTCTTAAAAGATTATTTTGCCATCCTGCATAATCTTTATATTGTATCGGCAATGGCTCTATACTAGGCTGTAATCCTTTGGCTAAATCAGAGTAGTATTGTAAGCATTCTTTAGCTAACAAACTCATTGACCAACCATCACAGATAATATGATGAATTTCTAACTCTAAAATATATTCATTCGGAGATAGTTTATAAATCTTAGAGCGCACCAGGGGACTTTTCTCTAAGTCAAACGGTTTTCTCTCTTTTGCAATCGTTTCTAGGATTTCTTCATCAGGTTTATTTGTCCAGTCTTTAAATTCCCAATCAAAAGGACGATTTTGCAGGATTTTCTGTTGTGGTTCACCGTTAATTAAAATGAAAGATGTCCGCAGGGATTCATGACGGGAAATCAATAATTGTATGGCTTTTTCAAAGACATCGGGGCTAAAATCTCCTGCTATTTTGAGAGTGGAAACAATATGATAAGCTACATTATTGAGATCCATCTGTTGCAAGACATAGAAACGTCTCTGAGCATGGGATGTTTCGTAGGTTTCCTGTGCAGATACAAGGGGAATAGTGGCTACCGTCAGAGGGGTAACAGTGCTTAATAATGCTGCTTGTTCAGCAATGGTAGGATGAGCAAATACTTGTTTAATGGGCAAAGATTGCCCTAACTTTTCCTGAATTTTACTCACTAGAGAAATAGCTTTTAAGCTATGTCCTCCTAACTCAAAGAAGTTGTCACTAACCCCTATTTTGGATACCTGAAGAACATCTTGCCAAATCTGAGCTAAGAGGCTTTCTTTTTCATTTCTTGGGGCTATATAAGCAGATTCAATAATTGATGTCTCATCGGGGACGGGTAATTTTTTCCTGTCTATCTTGCCATTGTTATTTAAGGGAAAATCCGACAAGATGACAAAGGCAGAAGGCACCATATAAGCGGGCAGTTGCTGCTGTAAGAAACGGCGCAATTCTCCGATACCTAATGAGGGGTATTTCCTGACTATATAAGCGACTAACCGTTGATTGTCTGAGGTATCTTCTCGCAAAATAACTACGGCTTTTTCCACTTCAGAATGTGTCTCTAAAACTGCTTCTATTTCTCCTAATTCAATCCGTAATCCTCTCAGCTTCACCTGATTATCAATGCGCCCTAAAAATTCAATATTGCCCTCTGGAAGATAGCGAACTAAATCCCCCGTTTTATATAAAATACCCGAATTAAAAGGGTTAGAAATAAATTTTTCTTGAGTTAATTCCAGACGATTGAGATAACCCCGCGCTAACCCGACACTGCTAATATGTAACTCTCCAGGAACCCCAATCGGAAGCGGTTGTAAATTCTGATCTAAAATATAAATTTTTGTGTTAGAAATTGGCTTACCAATAGACGGGGATGAGGAGTTTCCTTCCTCATAATCGGGAACTAATCCTGAAGTGGTTACTACTGTATTCTCTGTTGGACCATAATTATTAATCAGCTTAAAAGGCATTGATACTGAAGGGTAATGATGGAGTTTATCCCCACCCGTTAAGATAATTCTGAGGGCTATATTTTCATCCCATTTTAAAGATAAAATCTTCTCAACTAGGGGAGTTGGTAAAAAGCTGACGGTGATTTCTTGGGCAATTAACCAGTCTCGCAAGTCCGGGGGAGATTGCATGATTTCAGGTTTAACTAAGACAAGACTCGCACCTGCTGTTAAACAGGGCCATAACTCCCAAACCGCAGCGTCAAAAGCACTTCTTGCTAGTTGAGTAATTTTGTCTAAAGGCGTAATTTCAAAAGCGTCTTGATGCCAACAAATTAAATTCATTAACCCCCGATGGCTAATTAATACTCCTTTGGGTTTTCCCGTTGAACCTGATGTATAAATAACATAGGCTAAATTCTCAGGAGTCGTTAGATTGAAGGGATTTTCTGGACTATAGGTAGCTATCTTTTCCCAATCCCTATCTAAACACAGTAACTCGGCCCCAGTTTGGGGAAGAAAATCCCCTAAAGATTCCTGAGTTAACACCAAAGAAACACCCGAATCTGAGAGGATATCCCCCAAGCGCTCGGTAGGATAATCCGGATCTAAAGGTACATAAGCTCCCCCGGCTTTTAATATCCCTAATAAACCGATGACCATCTCTAGGGAACGCTCCATAAAAATCCCGACCAAACTTTCTGGACCTACACCCTTATCTCGTAAACAGTGAGCTAACTGATTGCCCCGGTTATTTAACTGTTGATAGGTTAATTTTTGTCCTTCAAAAATAACCGCTATTCCCTGCGGATTCTGTGCAACTTGTTCCTCAAATAATTGATGTAAAGACTTATCTAAAGGATAATCTGCCTCGGTATTGTTCCACTCTACTAATAACTGATGTTGCTCTTGTGTTGTCAATATAGGTAATTGTGTTACCCGTTGCCGAGTATCAGTAACAATCCCTGTTAAAATAGTCTGTAAATGTGCTGCCATCCGTTCAATCGTATCCTGAGTAAAACGGCTAGTATCATAGACTAACTGAATCAGTAACTCTTGTCTAGGAATAGCAACCACCGTCAAAGGATAATTAGTTTCCTCAAAATTCTCCACATCCTTAACCCTTAAGGATTGACGAGAATCTCTCGATAACGCTTCTCTAGGATAATTCTCAAAAACGACCAAACTCTCAAACAGGGGAATCCCCGGTGGAATATCACTTAATCTCTGTATTTCAGCCAGAGAAACATAAGCATAATCCTGAATTTCTGCTTGCTTTTGCTGTAATTCCTGTAACCAAGATAGCAATAAATCTGATTCTCTGATGGAGACTCGCAGCGGCAATGTATTAATAAATAATCCTACCCTATGTTCTACCCCTGATAAATCATGAGGGCGACCAGAAACCGTAACCCCAAATAAAACTTCTGACTCCCCACTATAGCGACTGAGAAGAATCGCCCAAGCGGCCTGTACTAGAGTAGATAAGGTCAGATTATGCTTTTGCGCCAAAGATTGCAGGTCTTTGGAGTGAGAAGCCGATAAATGACAGTTATACTCTTTATAAGTTGGCTTACCTTCAGATTTCATTAACTGGAGTCTGTCCACCCTCAGGGGGGTGGGAGTCATAAACCCTTCAAGAGTTCGCTGCCAAAAACTCTCAGCAACAGATGGGTTTTGCTGCTGTAACCAAACAATATAATCTTGATAGGGACGCGGCAAAGGAAGATGATAACTTTTCCCTTGAATACCTGCCTCATAAAACCCTAAAACTTCTTGATAAATAATAGGCATACTCCAACCATCCAGAATAATATGATGATGATTGCAGAGGAATTTATAAGTTTGGTCCGATAGTTGAATCATCAAGCAGCGCATTAAAGGAGCAACTTTTAGTTCAAACCCTTGTTGACGCTCTGTTTGTAACAATAAATCTAAACGTTGTTGTTGTTCTGTGGGGGAAAGATTGCGCCAATCCTGATAATCCCAAGGCAAATCAACCTTTTTTCGCACAATTTGCAGAGGGTTTTCCCGTTTTTCCCAAAGAAATAGAGTCCTTAATACCGAGTGACGCTCTACAACTTTTTCCCACGCTTGCCTAAAAACTGCAAGGTTAATTTCTCCCTCCAGAGTAATTAGAGTTTGACTACAATAAATCCCTGAATCAGGAGTATAAAGACTATGAAAGAGCATCCCTTCCTGCATGGGGGAAAGAGGATAAATAGACTCCACATTTTTGGCGGGTTGATTTTTTGTGTCTGCCATGAAAGATTCTCCTTATTAGTCAATTTCTGCCAGAATATCGTCTAATTCCTGTTGATTCAAGTGCGCTACTGGAAAATCTGAGGGAGTGTAACCCCCAGCATCAGGAGATAAACAATGCTCAATCAATTTCAGCAAAGCTTCTTTATAGCTGCGCCCTAAATATTCTACCGTCGAACGTTCATAGATGAGATCGCTATAAGTCCAGTTTACTTGTAACTGTCCCTCGATAACTCTGGCCGTAATCTCTAATAAATGACTACGATGTCCCTTAAGACTGTGATTAGGCCCCTTAGACTCATTCGCTAATTTCCAATCCCCTTTTTGCAATTGTCCTTGCTCAAATTGACCTAAATAATTAAACAAAACTTCTCTGGCAGGAATTTCAGCTAATTGAGACTTAATATCAGCATCATCACTCAAATATCGCGAAATTCCATAGCCAATTCCCCTGTGAGGAATAGCTCGTAACTGTTCTTTAATAGATTTGAGCCGCTCACCCGGGTGATTTTCGGGGGGGAGTCGCAAAATAACCGGAAAAAGACTGGTAAACCAACCTACCGTCCTCGATAAGTCAACCTCACTGAACAAATCTTCTCGTCCGTGTCCTTCCAAATCAAGAGATATGGTCAAATTTTCTGTCCATTGTGTCAAAGTTTCCGCTAAAGCGGTTAACAAAACCTCATTAATTTGAGTGTTATAGGCAGCGGGGACTTTTTGCAAGAGGGTGCGGGTTTGTTCTTCATCTAGAGTCACCGTGACATCATTTGCCGTCGCTACTGTATTGTATTGTTTTCCAGCCTCGTCATCTACAGGTAAATTTCTCGCCTCTAACCAAGGTTGAGTTAACCAATAGTCTAATGGCTCTTTCGCTTTTTCCCCTTGTCCATAATCCCTCAAGAGAAGCGCCCAATCCTGAAAGGCTATGGTTTTAGGTGGAAGTTCTACATTCTCCCCCCTTTCTAGCTGTTGATAAGTCATCAATAAATCTTCTAACAAAATTCGCCAAGATACACCATCAACCCCCAAGTGATGAATAATAATCAGTAACCGACTGGGTTGATAGGGTGCCAATTCAAATAGTACCGCCTTGATTAATAGTCCAGTAGAGAGGTTTAAACTTGCCTGTTGAGTTGTTGCCATTGCTAAGAGAGTTTCCCTTTGCTGAGATTGAGGAATAGAAGACAAATCAATCACTTCAAAAGGTACTTCCTCCGGCATTCCTTCATTAACTTGTTGCCATTGTCCTTCCTCCACAGTAAACCGTAACCGCAAAGCGTCATGATGTTCAATTAATTTTCTCAGAGATTGAGCTAACAAATCAGCTTTCAGGTGATGGGGAACTTCTAAGAGGACAGACTGATTAAAGTGGTGCATTTCAGCGCGATTTTGCTCAAAAAACCACAGTTGAATGGGAGTGAGAGGCACAATACCCGTCACTAAACCCTGTTTAGCTAATTCGGCTGTGGAATAATCGGCAACTGTAGCTAGTTCAGCAAGAGTAGGATATTCAAATATCTGTTTAGGGGTAATCTTCAACCCGGCTTGACGAGCGCGAGCGACAACCTGAATACTGAGAATAGAATCGCCCCCAACTTCAAAAAAGCGGTCATAACGACTCACTTGTTTAATTCTGAGAACATCTTGCCAAATACTGGCCAAAATCTTTTCTTTCTGAGTATGCGGGGGGACAAAATCCTGCTCAGATGTCCAAGGTATCTCAGGGAGGGGTAAACTGGAACGGTCAATTTTTCCATTGGGAGTCAGAGGGAGAGTTTCTAAGGAGACAAAAAGAGCCGGAATCATATACTCTGGCAATTTCTGTCCCAAGAAACGACGCAAATCCTCAGTATTTATCGGGCCATTTTCTCCTACTAGATAAGCGACTAATCTCTTATTCCGATAGGAGTCTTCCCAAACCTTCACCACCTTTTGCTTAACTTGGGGATAAGTCCCTAGAGTTGCCTCAATTTCTCCTAATTCAATGCGGAAACCCCGCAATTTTACCTGATTATCACCCCGCCCCAAAAAATCAATATTTCCATCGGGTAAATATCGGGCTAAATCTCCTGTTTTATAGAGTTTGGCATTGGGTTCATTACTAAACGGATTGGAGATAAATTTCTCGGCGGTTAATTCAGGTTGATTCAGATAACATCGAGCTAACCCTTTACCCCCGATATATAAATCACCAATAGTTCCTAGAGGAACCGGTTGCTTAAAAGAGTCCAGAATATAAACTTGAGTATTGGCAATAGGCCGGCCGATACTCGGTTGTCCATGGTGTCCTTTAGGCACTAAGCTAAAAGTGGAATAAGTGGTATCTTCTGAAGGACCGTAGAGATTATAAACATTCTTAATGTTTTCCTGCTGGTAAAGCTTCTGTACCAATTGATTAGACAAAGCTTCTCCGGCGAGGTTTACCGTTTGCACAGTCTCAGGTATCGCCTCAATTTCCAGCAGTTGAGCGATCGCTGTAGGTACGGTATTAATTAATGTTACCTCTTTGGCTGCACTTAAACTAGGCAAATCTAGAACATTCTGGGCCAGAATAATCTTACCCCCCACAGCCAAGGGCAAAAATAGTTCAAATACTGACAAATCAAAACAAATAGAAGTAGCTCCCAAAACCCCCGCTAATTCCTCACTGCTAAAGACTTCCTTGGACCAATTCAGTAAGGTTGTGGTGCTGTGATGCTCAATGACAACCCCTTTTGGTTTCCCCGTTGAACCGGAGGTATAAATCACATAAGCGGTATTACTGGAACTTACGGGTAAAGAGAGGTTTTCGGGACTTTCTAGGGCTATATTTCTGGCTTCTGCCTCTAATATCACCAGATTCCCTGGATAATTCCCTAATTTCTCTACTAATTTTGCTTGTGTTAGCAACAAGGAAACTTGAGCATCTTCTAAGATAACATTGAGGCGTTCAGTTGGATAAGCTGGATCTAAAGGTACATAAGCTCCCCCTGCTTTGAGAATGGCTAATAACCCTATAACCATCTCAGGGGTCCGTTCTAGGCAAATTCCCACCAAAGACTCCGGTTTTAACCCTTTTTTGCCTAAATAATGCCCTAATTGATTCGCTTTTTCGTTTAATTGACGGTAGGTTAATTGTTCATTTTCTGTAATAATAGCGATCGCATCAGGACTGCGCTTAACTTGCTCCTCAAACAATTGATGAATACACCCATCCGGATAGTGAACCTCGGTATCATTCCATTCTTTTAATAATTGATGTTGTTCTTGCTCAGAAAGTAAACAACAAGTTTCATAACGTTCTAACCCTTCCGTTGCCATAGCGATGAGAGTTTTCTCGTAGTATCCTCCGATTAACTCCATCTGCTTTTCCCCTAGATAATTCCCATCATATTTAAGGGTAAGTTCTATTTGAGATGAAAGGGGATGAAGACTAAAATTAGCTAACAATGTAAAATTAGTTTGATTAAAAAACTTCCCTCCTAAGACCTCTAAATCTTTCACCCCGATGATACCTTGATAAACATGGAAATGAATAAAATTAAAAGCCGTATCAAACAAAGGTTGACCTGATTTTTGTAACTCAGCGAGGGGATATCTTCGCCAAGATAAGCATTCTCTTTCAACATCAAAAGCTTGCTTAACTAAATCGCTCCAAGGGCCTCCAGATAACTCTAAACGTAGGGGCAAAGTATTCAAAAATAAACCTAATATCTTTTCCCCATCGGCTGCTTCTAACCGTCCATTAGAGACTAAACCCGTAACAATATCCCTCTGATTATTCAGTAAACTTAATACCCGAAAATGAGCCGCCAATAAAACACTTTTTAGGGGTACTCCCACTTGTTTACCGAGTTGTTTTAATCCCTGAGATACCTGACTAGATATAGGAACTAACCAATCCAAATCTTGATTAACTTGATTAGATTTCGACCACTGAGGAAGTTTAGTCAGCGTCACATCTCTGAGTTTTTCTTGCCAATAATTCTGGCATTCTGGCGATTGGACAGTTTTCTTTTCTAAGGCAACAAAATCCCTAAAACTGAGAGCGGGAGTTGGAGAGAGAGGGAGAACTTTTTTGTCGAGAAGATAGAGATACTGTTGTAACAATTCTGTGAGCAACGAAGCCACACTCCAACCATCTAAAATAGAGTGATGAAAACTGAAAGTTAGGTTAAAGTTATCCTGACTGCGGCGATGGAGATGAAAGCGAAATAAAGGAGGAATATTCCAGTCAAAAGTGCGGATTTTTTCCCGCTCAATCCAATCATCAATAGCCGTGTCTTGTTCAGAAGTAGATAGATGGGTTAGGTCATCTAATCCTAAAGGAACATCGATTTGTCGATGAACTAATTGTAGGGGTTCCTGATATTCAAAGAGTGCGAAACTGGTTCGTAATACTGGATGCCGCTGGACAATCTCCTGAATAGCACTATGTAAAGCGGGAAAACTAAAATCAGCACGAATATGATAGGTAAACACATCATGGTACACCGATAGATTACCCTGATATTCACTATGAAATATCATCCCCAATTGTAGATCAGTTAGAGGATAAGCATCCTCCACTTCCTCCGGTAAATTGAGGCGAACTTCTTGAGAAATTAAACTAAAAACTTCCGTTTTTTCAGTCCCTAAAGTATCAATTTCATAGCTAACGCAATTGGCCAATTCTTGAATGGTTTGATGTTGCAATAATTGGGGTAAGGAAAAATGAAAACCCATTTGTCGCGCCTTAGCGATCACTTGTATGCCCCGAATCGAATCCCCCCCAAGTTCAAAAAAATTATCGTGAATACCAACCTCTTCGATGCCCAAAACTTCAGCCCAAATCAGCGCTAAAATTTCCTCAAGAGGGGTACAAGGTGCTACAAAATTCTCCGAATTCCTTAAACTGTTATAGCTTGGAGAGGGTAGGGCGCGACGGTCAATTTTTCCACTATTTGTCAGAGGAATAGCATCCAATTGCACAAAGGCATGAGGTATCATGTATTCTGGGAGTTGGTTTTGCAGATAACTCCGCAGTTGGGGAATCAGTTTACTGTTTAACTTAGACCTTAAAGGGTGATTTGCATAAAGTTGCCATTCAGGTTTTGCGGTGTGGGTGGGGGTAAAAGCGATGTAATTTCTACGGGAATTTTCCAGCGGGGCAAAAATCACATCGTAACGGTCTGGAGTATCCGACCAAGTTACCCAAACCGAAAGGGATAAATCCTCAGCTAAAGCCGAAAAATCTTCAGGTTCTACGGCATTTTCCGGTATAATGTCCGATTTAATAGCTCTAAATTCCTCGGTCGTCCCCAAGTCTTGAGAATTCCTCAACAATTCCGCACTTTTTAAAGGTCTGAACAAGCGAGAATTAGGGACACCTATCACCCTTAACCCCTCAGATTTCCCCAGTTGATTTCTTACCTCAGATAAAGTCAGCTGCTGTTCAGTCCAGTTTAATTCTGGAAAGTCGGTGCTAAAATCCAGAATCGTTTCAATCCGCAGAACAACATTATAACGGAATTGAGTTAATTCGTTGTGGTGTTGACCTCTCTCTAGATGAATCTCGACTTCAGTAATCTGAGGAAAATAGGACTGAATTGCTCTAAAAAAATCCGGGTCAATGAATAACTCATTTTCTTGCTCAATTTTTCTCTGTACACGCTGTTTAAAATCCTTAATCGCATCCTCAGGGTTAGCCTTATAAAGTTCTACATCAGCGTGAAAAGCTTCCATGAGTTGCAAGTTTCGCACATCTCCAAGGAAAATACACCCCCCCGGAGTTAGTACCTTGATAGCTCCCTCTAAAACCCGCAATAAGTAATCTATATGGGGGAAATACTGCACAACCGAGTTAAGGATAATTGTATCGAATCCTTCTGACTCCAAACCCTCAAAATTATCGGCTGTGCTATGCAATAGCCTGACTTGCTCTAGCTGAGGCCCTTCTTGATTAATTCGCTGAATATGGTCTAAGGCTACTGATGAAATATCGGTTCCCCAATAACACTGGCAATGGGGAGCAACTTGGAATAATATTAACCCGGTTCCACAACCTATTTCCAGAACTTTTTTAGGTTGTTGAGCGAGAATAACCTTAACTTTATCATCTAGCCATTCTCGCATCTGAGCAACCGGGATAGGTTCCCCCGTGTAACTACTATTCCAGCCAACAATATTAAATATCCCTTGAGAATCTGCCGATGTTTGGCTGTAAATTTGGTTATAGAGGCTTTGCCATTGCTCGATTTGCTCATCGAATAATTGCCCTTTTTCTGAAGTCGCCAAGAGTTCCCCCTCTTGAGACTGACCCACAACATAAGCAATTAGTGTTTTACTCCCTGTTTCTGTCTCCGATGCAATGACTACCGCTTGCTCAACTGCTGGATGTTCACTGAGTATAGTTTCAATTTCCCCAAGCTCAATCCGGAAACCTCGAATCTTAACTTGATGGTCAATACGCCCCAAAAATTCAATATTTCCATCGGGTAAATACCGGGCTAAATCTCCCGTTTTATATAATTTTGCCCTAATTTCTCCCCCTATTTCTCCTTCGACCTTAGCAAAAGGATTAGGGATAAATTTCTCGGCCGTCAATTCGGGACGATTGAGGTATCCACGAGCTAAACCTATGCCACCAATATGTAATTCTCCCACAATCCCTATAGGAACTGGTTGTAAATCCGGATTAAGAATATAAATCTGAGTATTGGCAATTGGTTGACCAATACTCACTAGAGCTTTTTGATTCTCCGGCAAACAGGGCCAGTAAGTCACATCAATCGCCGCCTCAGTCGGACCGTAGAGGTTGTGAAGTTCACAGTCAAAATGCTCAAAAAAGCGTTGTGTTAAGTCTAATGACAAAGCTTCCCCACTACAGAAAACCCGCTTGAGAGAACTACATTCTTTTAGCTCTGGTTCTTGCAGAAACACTCGCAACATTGAGGGGACAAAATGAAGGGTAGTGATTTGCTGCTTTTGGATCAATTGTATTAAATAGGTACTATCTTTATGACCTTCTGGTTTAGCTACCACTAGGGTTGCACCGGCTAATAAGGGCCAAAAGAATTCCCAGACTGAAACATCAAAACTAAAAGGGGTTTTTTGTAAAATGCCATCACTCTTAGTTAACTGATAAGTATCCTGCATCCACAACAAACGATTCCTAATCCCCTTATGATTATTCATTACGCCTTTAGGCTTACCTGTGGATCCCGAAGTATAAATAACATAGGCTAAATTTTCCCCCGTTACACCACTGTCACAATTGTTCTGACTTTCTTGAGAAATTGCCGGCCAATCTGTATCCAAAGCAACAACAATTCCCCGGTATTCCCCCAACAATCCCCGCAGCGATTCCGCAGTAATGATCACTTTTACCCCAGTATCTTCTAATAGATAACTTAGGCGTTCTTGAGGATAATTAGGATCTAAGGGGACGTAAGCTCCTCCAGCTTTCAGAACAGCCAATAATCCTACTACCATTTCTAAGGAACGCTCTAGATAAATTCCTACTAATTCCTCTGGTTTTACTCCTAATTTTTGTAGGTAATGACCAAGTTGATTGGCTTTTTCATTTAATTCTTGATAAGTTAATTCTTGATTTTCAAAAATGACCGCCACTCTCTCAGGGTAAAGTTTGGCTTGCTCTTCAAATAGCTGATGAATCCATTGCTTTTCAGGATATTGAATGGCCGTATCATTCCAATCTCTCAGTAATTGTTCTCGTTCTTTTGTCGTTAATATATCAATTTCTGACAAATCTATATCGGGATTACTCGTCACTGTTTCTAAGATTTCTAGGTAATGTCCTAGCATTCTCTTGACAAAATCTCTGGGAAATTTATCTTGAATAAAAGTGACAGAAACACCACTATCATCCGCTTCTATGGTAAAAACTAATTGAAACCGATTTAACGAAGAAATGTCCGCACACAGTCCTTCTTTAATCACAGCAACGTCAAAAATGTTCTCTAGATTTCCTCCTCTTGCTGCCAAGGTTTTGACCAAACTATCCAGCGTATAGTTTTGATGGCGATAGCCTTCTTGTAAATCTTTACGAATGATCCTTAGTAAATCTTTAAATGAACTAAAATTATGTTGATTGAACCGGCAAAATATCAGGCTATCTAATTTTTCTGTATTCAAAGCTCCTGTAGCCGTGGCAAACTCGACTTGAGCAGTATATTTAAACATTAAAACCTGGACAACAGCCAGATGAAATGCTAATTTATTAACGGAATTGTTTGCCGTTAAACTGTTGATTTTTTCCTGTAAATCTGTAGAGATAACTTCAATAACGCTATCTTGCTCCCCGGTTTTATTCTGACTTACATTACCAAATAGAGTAGTTACTGGATCTATTTCTTGAAGTTGCCGAATTTGGTAATCTATTGAAACCAGATGTGCTTCCATTGCTGTTCTAAGTAGTTGGACAAAAGTAAAGTTAACTGTAGGGTAAGGAGTCAGGAGACAGGAGACAGGAGACAGCTTTTGTGTATTCTCCCCACTTGCCACTTGCCACTTTCAAGTCAGGAGTCAGTAAGAATTGCGGCAATTTACATTTCTTAAGATAGACAACAGAATTTATGTCCGACTACTTAACCTTTTCCCTAAATAGTAGTTGATGGCGGTATTCAGAGTCATGGGGTACAATGCTTTTTCCCCGTTCCCAGTTCCCTTAAAGCGATAATTCCCGTCTCTGACGAGTGGGATTATTGCTATACGAACTACAGGAAACCCGCCTAGGGCTAAGGTCGAGGTTTCTGTCGCTTGTTCAAAATTGTTCTGAGCCTCGACATCATAGCATATTAACCGACATTCTGCACATCTTCATATACTTTTACATATTTTTACATTCCCCAAGCTGTTTTGACGAAAAATCTTCATTGTAGAAACTACTGTGGGAGCAATAAATTAGTAAAAATTATTAATTGAATATTAAGAAGTGCGGAAAGTGTGACATTTAAAGATAGATTAGCGCAAGACTATCAGATCTGAGGATGCCACACCCCATAAACGTTTATTGCAGATGTCTATTGACAATTACTACCTTGATCAGGTACGATTAGCTGTCTGGTCGTAATAGCTGAAGGGGTGACAACGAGGTTGAAGTTTAAGTGAGGTGGGGGAAAATTTTCCTCACTGTGATCCATCAAATTAATCGACTTACTAGACAAAAACCAAATTCCCTCGTTATCTTTTGGCGAAAGTCTCAAGCTTTTTCCCTAAACCCGACACTCTACACCCTGTTTCACTTTCCATCTGCTTGTCACCCCGTCAGTCGCAATAATTATTCTTTTCCAAGTCGATTCTAACACTATGGACTTTCAAGATAAAAAGAACTTATCCGAAAACGACCAATCAATCCAAACTAGAGTTTTTAAAGCTCTTAGTGAAGCTAAAGAAAAATTAAAAGCTTTCGAGTCTCAACAAAGCGAACCCTTAGCTATCGTCGGTTTAGGTTGTCGTTTCGGTCATAATATTGCGACACCTGAATCCTTCTGGTCTTTCCTCAAAGCGGGTAAAAATAACCTCAGAGAAATACCTAAGGAGCGCTGGAACCAGCAGGATTTTTATGATTCAGATCGGAATAAAGTGGGTAAAATCTATGTTTCTCAGGGGGGGTTTCTTGATGATGTCTCCCAGTTTGATGCCCATTTTTTCGGAATTGCTCCCAAGGAAGCCGTCGCTATGGATCCTCAGCAAAGGTTGCTTTTAGAGGTAGCCTATGAAGCTTTGGAAAATGCAGGAATGGCAACAACGACGGCTAGAAGGGGAAAAACAGGGGTTTTTATCGGGATTACCAACAATGACTATGCCCGTATTCTTACCTCAAATGAGGACTATAATGCCATCGGAGCCTATCATATTTCGGGTAATCATACTAATGCGGCAGCTGGGCGTATTTCTTACCTTTTAAATCTTAATGGTCCGAGTTTGGCAGTAGATACCGCTTGTTCTTCTTCCTTAGTCGCTGTTCATCTCGCTTGCCGTTCCTTACGTTCCCAAGAATGCAGACAAGCTTTAGTCGGAGGAGTGAACTTAGTTTTAACTCCAGAAGTCGTCATCGCCTTGTGCCGCAATCAGATGTTGGCCCCAGATGGCCAATGCAAAACCTTTGACGAAAGTGCCGATGGGTTTGGAATCGGGGAAGGTTGCGGAGTCATCGTCTTAAAAAGACTCAGTGACGCTCTTCAAGATGGTGATCACATTTGGTCCGTGATTCGAGGGACCGCAGTCAACAACGATGGAGCTAGTGGCGGCTTTACCGTTCCTAATGGGCCCGTACAGAGAGAATTAATCAGAGAAGCTCTAGCTGACGCTCGTTTAGATGCCGAGGCTATCGATTATGTTGAAGCTCACGGTACAGGAACATCTTTGGGAGATCCCATCGAAATTAAAGCCATAGCCGAGGCATTATGCCTCAATCGTCGGAAATCCAACCCGTTATTAGTCGGTTCTCTCAAAACTAATTTAGGTCATCTGGCGGCGGCGGCTGGAATTTCAGGATTAATTAAAACCGCATTATCGCTACACTACCGTGAAATTCCGGCTCATCTAAATCTCAAAAAACCCAATCCTCATATTAATTGGGATGCCTTACCGATTAGTATCGTCACGCAAAATTGTCCTTGTAATGTTAACAATGGCCAGCTCAAAGCGGCTGGAGTCAGTTCTTTTGGAGCATCGGGAACCAACGCTCATGTTATTTTAAGCGAACCGCCTCAACCGCAACCCCAAAACCCCAAAATATCCCCCATTCTCGTTACTTTTTCGGCTAAAGAACCCGAACGTTTACGTCTTTTTACGACTCAATTTGTGGATTATCTTGAGCAGAAAACATCTCTCAACGTCAAGGACATTGCCCTATCTTTAAATACCGGTCGTTTTCCCCATAAACATCGTCTCGCTCTTTTAGTTTCTAATCAAGAGAATCTGCGCCAAGGCATTCAGGCTTTTCTCAAGAGCAATGGGGATGAAAAGCAATTTCAAAATATTCAAAATAATAGCTTCGACATCATTTATGGAGAAGCGCAAAGCCATCCTAAAATTGCTTTTCTCTGCCATGACGAGCAAGAAATTAGTCCAGAAATCATTGAAACCCTGCTCAATAATGAGCCAGTATTTTATGATGCTTTTAGGCACTGTGATCATCTGTTTAAAAAATATTTAGAATTTTCTCTTCAGGAATTATTGTCATCTAAAAAAGCCTTAGAGCCTCAGATTCCTTTGTCTGTACAACCGGTATTATTTCCCTATCAATATGCTCTTTGTGAACTCTGGAAATCGTGGGGAATTTCTCCTTCTGCGATTTTAGGTTCTGGATTAGGGGAATATCTCGCCGCTCAACAAGCGGGCGTTTTTTCCCTTGAAGATACCGTCAAGCTGGTGGCAAAACGCGCTCAAATTAGCCCACAAAACCCCAACTCAGAAGACCTTGTATCCTTGCTCAAAAGCACCCCAGAAGTCGATTCTAACTCTCCCGATATTACCCTAATTTATCAGGGTGAAGTGGTGAAAAAATCCCTCAAAAATTCCGTGAATAGAGGGGAAAGGATTAGGCAAAAATCCGACGAAATCGCCCAGGGAATTTCTACTTTGCATCAAATGGGATATCAAATCTTCCTAGAAATGGGAATCAGTGCCAATCTCATTAATATAGGTCGTCAAAAGTTAGGGGTAAATTCAATTCTATGGTTATCTAGTTTAGGGGAAGATTGTCACAGTGATCAGCATGAGCAAAGGGTGCTAGGTCAACTCTATGTAAGAGGATTTAATATTAACTGGGAAGCCTTTCATCGCTCACATCCCGGGCAAAAAATTAGTTTACCTAATTCGCCTTTTATACGCAAACGCTACTGGATAAATTCTGGCAATAAATCAGAGTCTTCTAGCTATAAAAACCCTAATTATTACTCTGGACATCCCTTACTAGGCGATCGTTTTCCTTCTCCCTTAGCTTTCCTTCAATATCGAGGGAGCATTAGTAAACATAAACCTGCATTTTTAGGAGAACATCAGGTTTTTGATCAGGCCATATTGCCAGCATCTGCCTTGATAGAAATGGCTTTAGCTGCCGGGGAGAATCAAAAAGTTATTTTAGAAAATGTTGAATTTAAGAAGGCATTAATTTTAAAAGATACGGAAGACACATTACAGTTAATCATTGAGCAAAAAAGCTTTAAAATTTACCATGAACTTGAGCCAAATTGGGAAATCTTAGTTACTGGAAAAATTGAGGAATTGAAATCAACTAATTTAACCCATTGTCATCTAGAAGAAATCGCCAAAAATTGTTCCGAAGAAGTCGATATCAACTCCTTTTATGAAACTTATCAAAAATCAGGGATAAATTACGGGAGTAACTTTCGGCTCATTCATCAACTGAAGCGGGGGGAAAATACAGCTTTTGCTCAAATCAAATTAACCGATAGGTTAGAGCGGGAAAAATATCATTTTCATCCCGCTATGTTAGACGCTTGTTTTCAAGGGATTGCTGCCATTTTATTTAAAGAAGAATCCTCAGTAACTTATGTTCCTGTTCGCCTTGGGCAATTGGCATTTTTTCACCCTCCTGATGAGCAGGTAATCAGCGCGGTTCGACTGAAAAACTCCTCCCCTAACCCTAACCCTAACCCTAACATTATTATCGCTGATATTGATATCTATTCCCCCCAAGGTCAACCCTTAGCATCCCTCACCAACTTAGAACTAAAAGCCGTTCAATCTCAAGAGATTATCCCCCAAGAAATCCCCCCTCAAATCTATCTAGAAGAATGGATGCCTTGCGAGGAATTATTAGGGAATGGTAGAGACACTTTAGTAGCTCCCCAGGTGATTAAAAATCAAATTCACCCTGCACAGTTAGAACAACAACTAGGGGAAAAATTGGGGCAATATGAGCGCTTAATGGAAGCCTTAGAAAAGTTAAGCGTAACCTATATTTGGCAAGCCTTAACAAAACTTAATGGACAGCCAAAATTAGGTCAAACTTATTCCGAAGCACAGATAGCAAATCAAGGTAAAATTGTCGATTTTTACCGACCTTTATTATCTCGATGTTTAAGCATTTTAGCTGAAGAAAAAATCGTTAATCAGACAAAAGATGGCTGGTTATTCCTCAAAGAATTAGAAGCACCTTCATCGCCATCGCAAATTAAAATTCTCCGCCAAGAATTTGCCGATTATCCAGCAGAAATTAGTCTAATGGAGCGTTGTGGCTCTGCTTTGGCAGCAGTCATGAGTCGTCAAGTTGAGCCATTAGAATTACTCTTTCCTCAAGGGGATTTAGAAGCGATCGCATCAATTTATTCGGAAGCTGCCGGAGCTAAATTGATGAATCAGTTAGTCGCCACCACAATCCGCCGTGCTATTGAGAATTTACCCCCCCATTATACCCTAAGAATTCTCGAAATTGGAGGAGGAACAGGAGCCGTTACTGCTGGCATTTTACCTCACTTACCCACAGAACATATCGAATATGTATTCACCGATATTTCCTCTAGTTTCTTAACAAGAGCCAAGGAAAATTTTAGAAACTATCCCTTTATTAAATATCAAACTTTAGACATTGAAAAAAATCCCTTTACTCAAGATTTTCTCCCCGGCAGTTTTGACATAATCATCGCCGCTAATGTTCTTCATGCCACAGCCAACCTTCAAAAAACCCTGGAAAATGTGCGCTCTCTCATCGCTCCTAAGGGACTACTAATCCTCTTAGAAAGTACAGGGGCAAGACGTTGGGTAGATTTAACCTTTGGCTTGACAGAAGGATGGTGGTTATGTAGTCAAGATCTGCGGCGGAATGGTTATCCGTTAATCAGCACAAAAGATTGGCAAAATTTACTGATTGAGAATCAATTTGAAGACATTAATATTATCGAACCAAGCCAAGCAAAAACCCGAAATTTATTAAAACAAAGTGTCATCATTAGTCGAAGCAGTGAGCAATTACCTTCTCTTCCGGCAAAATCTTACTATCATCAAATAATCTGGGCAGATAGTCAAGGAATTGCTAACGGTTTAATCCCGCTATTCCAACAGAGAGGAATAAGTTGTTCTTGCGTCTTTTTCCAAGATATTAACCCGGAGATTGCTGATGATTACCTATCAATATTGAGAAACTCGATAACTTCAGAAACTCGTCAAATACTGTACTTCTGGGGCTTAGAAAAAATCCCTGGAGAAATGGATCAACAAGTCGAGATTCATTGTCAAAGATTTCTCTTTTTCTTACAAGCCTTATTGCAGCAAGAAAATCCGCCGGCTCTGATTTTAGTGACTCAAGGAGCAGTACCAGCAAAAGCCATTAAAACCCTGACCTCTCCCTCTCAAGCATCCTTATTAGGAATAGCCTTCAGCCTAGTCTTAGAACATCCTGAACTTAATTTTAAGGCGATTGACCTAGATCCAGATGAAGTAAACTCAGCCGACAAACTGCTGCAAGAAATCTACAGTAATCCCCAAGAAAACCGGGTTGCTTTGCGGGGGGAACAGCGTTTTTATCCCCGTTTAGTGCAGAGAAAACTTGAAGATGGAAATATCAATTTTAGTCCTGATGGCTATTATTTAATCACAGGAGGCACAGGGGGGTTAGGATTAGCAACAACCCGATGGATGATTGAAAAAGGGGCGCGGAATCTAGTTTTGTGTAGTCGTCGAGGGGCAGAAGGAGTTAGCCCTGAAATATTAGCCAATCTCTCCTCTAGTGGGGCAGAAATTACCCTCAAAAAACTTGATATTACCGATGCTGAAAAACTGCACACTGTCTTAGAAGAATGCCGTTCTAAATATCCTGTACGAGGCGTTTTTCACATTGCTGGAACCTTAGACGATACCACCTTATTAAGACTAACACCAGAGCGCTTTAATTATGTTTTAGCTCCCAAAGTTAAAGGAACTTGGTTGCTTCATCAACTCACCCTAAATGACCCATTAGAATTCTTTGTCTGTTATACTTCTGCTGTATCTTTAATTGGCTCAGCTGGACAAGCCAATGCCGCGGCAGCTAATGCCTTTGAAGACGCTTTTATCTATTATCGTCAGGCGCATCATTTACCCGGAACGGTCATAAATTGGGGTCCTTGGAGCGAAATAGGTGCAGCAGTAGATCGCAATGTTTTGGAGAGATTAGCCGCTAAAGGATATGCGGCTATGAAACCCGATTTAGCCCTTAATGCTCTCGAAAAAATTCTCCTAAATCAGATTATTCGCGCTGGTGTAATTAAGATTGACTGGCAACAATTTCCTTATATTCATCAAAGCTTTTATAAAAACTTTCTGCCTCAAGGAAAACCCCAAGCAGCCCCCTCATCTGAGTTTTTAAAACAATGGCAAAATTTAACCTTAAAAGAGCGTCCTAATTGGCTAACTAATCATATCATTATGCGTGTTTCTACTGTCTTAGGACGCTCAAATGATGAAACTTTTTCCCCTCAACAAGGCTTTTTTGATTTGGGGATGGACTCTCTCACTTCTACAGAGTTACGAAATCTTTTACAAACTGACTTTAATTGTTCTCTCCCTTCGACAATTACTTTTCGTTTTCCGAATGTTGAAGTCTTAGCTAATTATTTACAGCGAGAAGTTCTAGATAATTGTCAACCGGTATTTACCCCTCAAATAAAAGCAGAAATTTCTCAAAAACAGCCAGAAAAATCACAACTCGATGATGATCCTATTGTTATTGTCGGCATGGCTTGTCGATTCCCCGGCGGTGCTAAGAATTTACAATCTTTCTGGGAACTTTTAGAACAGGGAAAAGATGCTATAACAGAAATTCCTCAAGATCGCTGGGATCAGGAAACATGGTATGATCCTAATCCCGATGTCCCCGGCAAAATATACGCTCCTTACGGTGCATTTCTAGAACAAATTGAGGAATTTGATGGAGAATTTTTTGGCATTATTCCTAGAGAATCTGTCGCCATGGATCCTCAGCAGCGTTTACTCTTGGAAACTACTTGGCAAGCTTTAGAATCTGCTGGACAAAATCCCCAAAAATTACGCAACAGTCAGACGGGAGTTTTTATCGGTTGCATGACTCAAGATTATGCCCAATTAAGTTATTCTCCTCAAGCCATTAATGCTTATACTGGTTCAGGAACTTCTGTTAGTATGGCGGCGGGTCGTCTTTCTTATGTCCTTGGTTTACAGGGTCCATCAATGACTATTGACACCGCTTGTTCCTCCTCATTAGTAGCGATTCATTTAGCTTATAATGCCTTACTTAATGGTGAGTGCGATCTGGCTTTAGCCGGAGGGGTTAATATGATTTTAACTCCCATTATTTCTTTAATCGAAAGTCGCGCCCATATGCTTGCCCCTGATGGACATTGCAAAACCTTTGATGAGAGCGCAAATGGCATGGTGCGAGGAGAAGGCTGTGGAATAGTTGTTCTGAAAAGATTGAGCCAAGCAGTTAAGAATGGAGACCAAATTTTGGCGAAAATTTATGGCACAGCCGTCAATCATGATGGTCCAAGTAGTGGGCTAACTGTTCCTAATGGTCAAGCTCAAGAACAATTATTACATCAAGCCCTTAAACGTGCTAATCTCAAGCCTGAACAAATCGATTATATTGAAGCTCACGGCACTGGAACAGCCCTTGGTGATCCCATTGAATTAGAAAGTATGTCCGCCGTTTTTGGTCAACGCTCCCCTAATCGGCCTTTAATTATTGGTTCAGTAAAAACGAATTTAGGCCATTTAGAAGGTGCTGCTGGAATTGCCGGATTAATTAAAACCGTTCTAGCGTTACAACACCATAAAATACCTCCTCATCTTCACTTTAAAAATCCTAATCCCCGCTTTGATTGGAGTTCTCATATTTTTGAAGTTCCTGTACAAGGAAAACCTTGGCATATCAGCGAACGTTCAAGGATTGCTGGAGTAAGTTCCTTTGGATTTAGTGGAACGAATGCTCATATCATTGTTGGGGAAATTGACGCTGATTTACCTCAACCTTCGGAGAATAATTTTTATCTATTACCCCTTTCGGCTCGTTCTGAAAAATCGCTGCAAGAGTTAGCGAGAAATTATCAAGATATTTTGACTGAGTCTATCAATTTAGCTGATGTTTGTTTTACAGCCAGTACAGGGCGGGGGATTTTTCCGCAACGAATCTGTATTTTAGCAGACTCAATAGCCACGGCACAACGAGCATTAATTGATTACCAAGATGGTGAAAATTCTGACTCATTAATCCGACCGATTTTATCAGAGACTCCACAAAAGATAGCTTTCCTCTTTTCTGGACAAGGCTCTCAATATTCCGGCATGGGAGAAACCCTTTATAACCGAGAAGTTGTTTTCAAGGAAACATTAGATCTTTGTGATCAAATTTTAGAACCCCTTTTAGAAAAATCTCTCTTAGATTTAATCTTTCAAGAGCAAAATAGTGAGTTATTAGAGGAAACCCAAATCACTCAGCCGGTGATTTTTTCCCTTGAATATGCACTCGCCAAATTATGGCAATCTTGGGGAATACAACCTTCAGCCCTTTTAGGACATAGTATTGGGGAATATGTGGCTGCTTGTTGGGCAGGAGTCTTTTCTTTAGAAGATGCCTTAAAATTAGTGACTCAACGGGGTAAATTAATGGGAAAATTGCCCCACAATGGCAGTATGTCCGCTATTTATGCTGATTATGAGACGGTAGCAAACGCTCTAACTTCTTATGAAAATCAAGTTAATATTGCTTCAGCCAATGGCTCAATTACCGTCATTTCTGGATTTAAAGAGATTGTTGAGCAACTCGAAAAAGAATTTATTGATCAAGGGCATAAAACTAAACGTTTAGCGGTATCTCATGCTTTTCATTCGCCTTTAATGCAGCCCATTCTTGATGATTTTTCCCAGGTCTTAAAAACAATTTCTTTTCATGAACCTAGCTTAACGATTATTAGTAATCTGACAGGGAAACCTGTAGGTTCAGAAATTACAACTCCTGATTATTGGGTAGATCATCTGCGTAATACTGTACAGTTTAGTCAAGGATTTCAGTCTTTAATTGATCAGGGTTATCGTTGTTTTCTAGAAGTCGGTTCTAAGCCTGTATTACTGAGTATGGCTCGCCTTATTGCTGCCAACCAAGACCTATTATGGTTGCCTAGTATTGTACCCGGTCAGGATGAACAGGCACAAATGTATAGAAGTTTAGCGACACTTTTTGTTAATGGTTATTCCCTAGACTGGACTAAAGTATTTAAACAAGGTAAGCGGATTATTTTACCGACTTATCCTTTTCAAAGAGAACGGTATTGGTTATCTAATTCGGAATTTTCTCTAGGGCAAATCAAGACTCAGTTACATCCTTTCATTAGAGATTTTAAAAAGTTAGCAACGGGAGACATGATCTTTGAAGGTGAGGTGAGTTCTCTTAACCCTAGTTATTTAGAAGAACACAAGGTATTTGAGAACATTGTATTTCCAGCTACCGGTTTTATTGAAGCTATTTTAGCCGCAAGTCAGAAAATATTTAATGGGCATTTTGTCACCCTTGAAAATGTCTCTATTCATCAGGGATTACTCTTATCTCCAACTCCCTTAATAGTCCAAATAATTTTTAAACCTAAAAAATCATCTCAACTGATTTATACTTTTGAGATATTTAGCAGTGATTCTGCACAAGAACAATGGGTTCTTCATGTTACAGGTGAAGTCAAACCTAATGATATACAAAGCTTGGCTGCCTCAGAATTAACCCAAACTAAATTAGAAAGAGAAACCCCTAAAGAATCGATTTCTATTCGTGAATTCTATGAGCTTTATCAGCAGATGGGTATCAGGTATGGGGAGCAGTTCAAAGCGATTCAAGAGTTATATTCTTTTAAAAAAGGCTCTCAAGCTAAAATTAGTATTAACCCTAGTTTAGCGGATCGGCGTTATTATTTTCATCCAGTTCTTTTGGATGCTTGCTTACAGAGTATTGGGGCAGCTTTCCCCGAAATTCATGGTCAAGAATTGCATCTACCTTATCGATTCTCTTCCTTGGAAATATTCCTAAATCCAACTTCGCAAGTTTGGACAGAAGTTCAGGTCACCTCAGATACTAATGGTGAAATGAGAGTAAATGTTAATATTTATGATGAACAAGGACAGCTTTGCGCTCGCTTTACTGACTTAACAGCACGGCGCATAAATCCAGCTATTTTACAGAGTTTATGGCAAGAAAAGTCAAATAATTGCTTTTATAAAGTGGAATGGAAAAAACTTTCTTCCATGCCAACTGTTGCCGTCGATCCTCAAAATTCTTGGTTAGTCTTGGTTCGTCCAGAAACAGACTTAAATTCCCTAATTAATTTATACAGAAAGGCAGGAGAAAAAGTAATTACTGTAGAAATGGGGCAGAATTATCAATGTTATTCTCAAGATTTTTTTGTGATCAATCCGGATAATAAATCTGATTTTCAGCGTCTCTATCAAGAAGCTTATCCATCTGGAGAATTTCCGACTGGTGTTGTTTTTTGTTGGGAATCTTCAGAAGCTGAAGACGTGCTAGATACAGTATCTCAGAGTTCTCATGCCGTCTTAAATTTAGTGCAAACCCTCACTAATAACTGGGAGAAATTACCCCATTTATGGCTGATTACTCGCGGGGCTAATAAGATTAGCAATGATACGGCTTTATCTCCTCAACAGTCCCATTTATGGGGATTAGGAGCAGTCATTAATCAAGAGTATCCTAAAATGGGTTGTGTTTGTTTAGATTTACCAATCCATAAAGAAGCTAATGAAGCTGCACTTTTATTCAATGAATTAAAGTGTTTCCCCCATGAATTCCGTTTGGCTTTACGTCAAGGAAACCGCTACGCAGCCAGGTTAGTTTCTGCATCTCTTCCTACCTCAGAAAAACGACAGTTTATTAATCAGTCAGGGGCTTATTTAATCACGGGAGGGGGAGGAAAACTCGGCGGATTAGTGGCTCAATGGTTATCAGAAATGGGAGCAAGTCACCTAGTTTTGTGTAGTCGCCATGTTAAATCTTCAACAGAATTGATAGCCCCATTAGTGGAGAAAGGAACAAAAGTAACCTTGATTGAAGCTGATATTACTTCCCCCACAGATATGAAAAATTTATTCTCTCGTTTTGGGGCAGACTTGCCCGTCTTACGAGGAATAATTCATGCAGCAGCGGTCTTAGAAGATGGGCTTATCAGTAATCAAAGTTGGCAAAAATATCAAAAGGTAATGAGTCCAAAAGTAGCAGGAACTTTATTATTAGATCGTTATACTCGCTCTCTATCTTTAGACTTTTTCGTAAGCTTTTCTTCTGCGGCTGTCATCCTTGGTTCACCGGGTCAAAGTAATTATGCGGCGGCTAATGCTTTCATGGATGCTCTAATGCAGCAACGGCAAAGTTTAGGATTACCTGGTATTAGTATCAATTGGGGAGCTTGGGAGACGAGCAACCAAATTGATCAACAACGTTTCGCTAATTGGGGTTTGCAGATGATGCCTTCTGAGCAAGCGTTTCAATATCTCAACCAGATAATTTTAGGTGATATTAACCAAGGAATAGTTATCGATATTAATTGGTCGATTTTTAATCAAACTTTCAATATTAATCAACCCTTCTTTAGCGAGGTATTAACCCTAAAAAATCAAAAACAAACAAGTCCAGCAAAACTATTAGAACGATTAAAATCTGTCTCTATAGACGAACGAATAAACGCTTTAGTAGAAGGACTGGAGAAAATATTAAGAGAAGTGACAGGGTTAAATGGGAACAAAGTTATTCCTCAACAAACATCATTCTTAGACTTAGGTTTAAACTCTCTAATGGTCATAGAATTTAAAAATCGCTTAGAAACAGATTTAGGGTGTAAATTGCCATCTTCGATCATTTTCGATTATCCTAATCTTCTCAGCTTAAGTACCTACTTAAGGGAACAAATTCTAGCCAATCATCTCGATTTTGAGATTAAAATAAATCCAATTCCTGACAATCATAATCCCTACGACAGCCTCAGTGAAGACGAACTGGCAAGATTACTTAATCAAAAATTAACGGAGCTTGATCAATATGGAGGTTAAATTTTAAAAATAATGTTTCAAAAGCCATAAGATGTGGTAGGCTAAGTAGGTGAACATGAGTAAGCTTAACTCTGTGGGGTTAAACTTTTGTTTATATTCACTGATAGTAGCATCCTAATTTGTGTTTAACGGCGTATAAACTTAGAAATTATCGAGAATGGGGCATGGTTGAGAGTATAGATTACAAAAAATTAATGGCAACGACCTTAAGCAAAATGGAGGTAATGCAAGCTCGTATCCATGAATTAGAGACGAGACAAAGTGAATCCATTGCGGTGGTCGGAATGGCTTGTCGTTTTCCTGGAGGTATTAATTCCCCAGAAAAGTATTGGAGTTTTTGTCAAGCCGGACTTGATGCTATAGTAGAAGTTCCTAAAAGCCGTTGGGATATCTCAAAACTGTATTCTCAAGAACCAACTTTAGGAAAAATGAACACCGCTTATGGGGGATTTCTTCAAGAGAATATCACAGAATTTGATGCCCGTTTCTTTTCGATCTCAGCAAGAGAAGCAGCCTCCATGGATCCTCAACAAAGGTTACTCTTAGAAGTTGCTTGGGAAGCGTTAGAAAATGCCAATTTACCTCTGAAAAATTTAGCCGATAATAAGGTAGGGGTATTTGTGGGAATTACTAGCATTGATCATGCTCTGAAGGTTTACGGCACAAACTATGATCAAATTGACTCTTTTTTTGGCACCGGCAATGCTCTAAGCGCAGCCGCCGGAAGGCTATCTTATTTTCTCAATCTTCACGGTCCTTGTCTCTCCATTGATGCAGCCTGTGCATCCTCATTAGTAGCCGTCCATCAGGGGATTCGTAGCCTGAGAAATCGTGAATGTGAACTCGCTTTAGTGGGTGGGGTAAACCTCATTTTAGAACCCGCCATTACGATTAGTCTTTCTCAGTCGGGAATGATGTCCCCCGATGGGCGTTGCAAAACCTTCGATGCCTCTGCCAACGGATATGTGCGAGGGGAAGGCTGTGGGGTTTTAATCTTAAAAACTTTATCAGAAGCCCAGAAAAACGGGGATCAAATTCTTGCCCTGTTGCGAGGTTCGGCGGTGAATCATAATGGTGCTGCTGCCGGTTTAACCGTACCCAGTGGACCCGCTCAGCAAGAATTGCTCCGTCAAGCTCTAGCTGATGCCAGAATACTCCCGGAAGATGTCAGCTACATAGAAGCTCATGGCACAGGTACTTCTTTAGGAGATCCCATCGAATTGAATGCCATTGCCTCAGTTTATGGAAAGCGCTCTGACCCTCTTTATGTCGCCTCAGTGAAAACCAATATCGGCCATCTTGAAGCCGCTGCTGGCATGGCTGGAATGATCAAAACAATTCTGATTCTTCAACAGGGTGAAATCCCGCCTCATCTTCATTTCCAAAGCCCTAATCCTCTGATTAATTGGCAAGACCATCCTATTAAAATTCCTACTCAAAATATACCTTGGCCGAATAACAATAAAGTCCCTATAGCTGGGGTAAGTTCTTTCGGGTTTTCCGGCACAAATGCCCATGTCATTGTTCAACAAGCACCCGTCAGCAAAATCTCAGAAATTCAACAACAAATTCCTAGTCATCTCTTAACTCTTTCAGCCCACAACAAAACCGCTTTAAAAGAATTAGCTAAACGTTTTCATACCCTCCTAGAATCTCATCCTGAAATTGGAGATATTTGTTATAGTGCAGCTGTCGGCAGGATAGATTTACCTGAACGTTTAGCCATTGTTGGCGATACTTGTCCAGAATTACAACAAAGATTAGCCGCTTTTGCTGAAGAAAACCCGCTTGATGATTTGACTTTTTATCAACGTTTTACATCGGAAAAATCCCCTAAAATTGTTTTTCTTTTTACAGGGCAAGGGGCTTGTTATCCTGGCATGGGACATCAACTCTATCAAACTCAGCCGACATTTCGTCAATATATTGATCAATGTGCCGCAATATTAGCGAAGCATTTAGACCATCCTTTAACTGAAATATTATTTGGTGAACAGACCGATTTACTCAATCAAACCGCTTACGCTCAACCGGCTATATTCGCCCTAGAATATTCCCTAACAATGCTATGGAAATCTTGGGGAATTACCCCCAGTTTACTGATTGGCCATAGTGTGGGAGAATATGTAGCAGCTTGTATCGCAGGAGTATTTAGCTTAGAAGCTGGACTCGCCTTAATTGTCAAACGGGGGCAATTAATGCAAACCACAACCTCCGGGAAAATGGCTTCAATTTTTGCTGATGAAGAGACAGTAAGTTCCCTAATTAAAAATTATACTCAAACGGTTTCAATAGCTGCCATTAATCACCCTCAACAGATTGTTATTGCTGGAGAAAGTGCCAGCCTTGAGGAAGTTATTAGCACCTGCAAAAAGCAAAAAATTCCCGCTCAATATCTCCCCGTTACTCAGGCTTTTCATTCCCCTTTAATGGAGCCAATTTTAAAAGAATTTGAAAAAGAGGCTCGTCAAATTTCTTATCAACGCCCCCAAATTCTCTTACTTTCAGGACTTAATGGAGAGGTTTTAGAAAATGCACCAGATGCCACTTACTGGAGCAAACAATGCCGAGAACCAGTAAGATTTTTGTCGAGTTTAATAACCGCTTTCAACAAGGGATATAACCTATTTTTAGAAGTGGGACCAAGACCAATACTGGCAGAACAAGGTCGTCGTTATAAAGATGAGGTCATCTGGTTAAGTTCTCTCAATCGTGGCTTAGATAACTGGCAGACAATTCTTTCAGCCTTGGGACAACTCTACCTAAATGGCGCACCTTTCAATCCAGAACAATTCAATCGAAATTATGGCTATAAAAAAGTCAGATTGCCGAACTATCCCTTTCAAAGGAAACCTTTCCAATTTCAGCCTAATCCTCGAACAGAAAATCAGAGCATTGACAAAATATTTCTAGACTCACAAACCTCTAACCTTACCGATACCGAAACCACAGTTTTCAATATGCAAAAACATCAACAGGAAATCCGTAATCAATTAAAATCAATTTTGGCTTTACTTCTGAAAGAAGATGAGAACGAACTGCCGGAGGATGAGACATTACTAAACTTAGGAGCAGACTCAATTATCTTGACTGACTTTTCTCGCAAAATTGAAGAAAAATTTCAAGTCAAAGTGAAAATAGATCAACTCTTTACCGATTTACAAACTCTTGTTGATATCGCCGAATACCTCTGCCAATTTGTCAAAGAAAAACCCTTAGAAAATGCTTCAGAAATAACGGCTAAAGTTATCGATGACGAGACAGAATTAAGCAATTATCTGCAAGTCATTGATCAATTGCAACCCATCGCTACAGCCTATATCATCAAGGCCTTAGAGTCCCTAGGAAAAAAACTTAATCAAGGGGAACAATGGACGATAGAAAACCTAAGACAAACCTTACCCGTTGCTCGTAAATATCACATTTTGCTCAATCGTTATTTGCAGGATTTAGAGCAAGCTAATATTCTTCAAAATCAAGGGAATATTTGGACTGTCAAAAACTTGCCTGAGTCTTTTTCCTTAACCCAAGCCCTACAAAAGCTAGAAAAAACTTGTCCATCTGCAAAACCTGAATTAGAAATGTTGCAACGCTGCGGCGAAAATTTAGCAGAAGTTCTCAAGGGAAATATAGACCCCTTGACATTAATTTTCCCAGAAGGTTCCGTTGCTCATGCAGAAAGTATTTATGGCAATTCTCCCGTATCTCGATTGATGAATCAACGAGTTGCCCAAGCTATTAACCAGATTTTAACGCGCTTTTCTAATAGTGATCGCCCCTATCAAATTCTCGAAATAGGAGGAGGAACTGGTGCCACTTCAGAAGCAATTCTTCACTACTTAAACCTCGATCATGTCACTTATTCTTTTAGCGAAGTTTCTCCCTTCTTACTGCATCAAGCTAGGCAAAAATTTCAGAAAAAATATAACCTAAACTTTCATCAACTAGACATTGAAAAGTCCCCCATTTCTCAGGGGATACCTGCCCATAATTATCATATTGTTGTCGCCGCTAACGTCCTTCATGCGACCCGAAATATTACAGAAACTCTAACCCATATTCGGGAACTTCTGCGCCCCGGTGGTTACTTAGTTCTCCTCGAAACCGTAGAAAATAACTCATGGCTGAATTTAACCTTTGGATTAACCCCCGGATGGTGGCGCTTTCAGGATCAACAATTACGCTCAGATACACCCTTATTAAGGGGTGAAAATTGGTGTTCCGTTTTAAAAAGTTGTGGGTTTGCTACGGCGAATAGTTTCTCTAAACAAAACAATATTCCCATTCACAATGGCCAAGAATTAATTCTTGCTTGTGTGCCAGATGAACCCCTCTCAATTCCTGCAAGGACTAAGCTTACTGTCTCTGGTGAAAGCTCCGGTAAAGAAGCCTTAATGATGGCTCAATTACAATCTTTAAAAGACCTAAAAGAACTCCATGAGAAAACCATTATCAAGCAATTAGAAGTTCTTCAAGCTGCCCCCGTTTTTCCAGGTATAGTCCCCGAAATATTAACGAATCAGACTCAAATCATTCCTGCCCAAAGCTCTAAAATAGAAACTTACCCGCCGGTTTCTCAAGAGAAGCCCAAATCTCCTGAGAAACCTAGTTCTCCCAATTTAAACCCCTTAGCCTTAAAGCTCACTGAGAACAAATCCTTAACCGAACAACAACAAGCCTTTATTCAAAATTTACAGAGTATTTATAACCAGAAAACCGCCAAATCAAAAGCCTATTCACAAAATAGCCGTAAGACAATGGTAGATGTTAAACCGACCATTGACTTCCGCATGGCCTTAAAAGAATTTCAATATCCCATTGTTTCAGAATCCGCTCAAGGGGCTTATTTTAAGGACATTGATGGCAATAATTACATTGACTTAGCTATGGGGTTTGGGGTTAACTTTTTTGGGCATAGTCCGGATTTTGTCATTGAAGCAGTTCAAGAACAAATGAATCGAGGAATAGGCTTAGGAATGCAGTCAAATCTGGCCGCCGAAACCGCCGCTTTAATTAGTGAAATGGGCCGAGTCGAAAGAGTCGCTTTTAGTAATACGGGAACCGAGGCGATTATGGCGGCTGTTCGCATTGCTCGCTCCCGGACAAAACGTCAAAAAATCGTTATGTTTGCCGGCTCCTATCATGGAACTTTTGACGGCATCTTAGCACGAGTAGGAGAAGATAAAACCACTGCTCAACCCTTAAGTCTAGGCACCCCTTTAGGAATGGTTGAAGACGTAATAGTCTTGAGTTATGGAGTTGAAGAAAGCCTCGATATTATTGCTACTCATGCTGATGATTTAGCCGCCGTATTAGTCGAACCAGTTCAAAGTCGCAAACCCGATTTACAGCCTCAAGAATTTCTGCAAAAACTACGACAAATAACCCATAAAAAAGGAATCACACTCATTTTTGATGAAATTATTACCGGCTTTCGGATTGCTCCGGGAGGAGCGCAAGAATGGTTTAATGTTGAAGCTGATATAGTCATTTATGGTAAGGCCATTGGAGGAGGTTTACCAATTAGTATGATCTGCGGTAAAGCAGATTTCTTAGATACCGTTGACGGCGGTTTCTGGCAATACGGAGATGACTCTCATCCGCAAACCGAGTTAACCGCTTTTGGGGGAACTTTTTGTCGTCATCCTTTAGCCCTTGCTGCTTGTCGTGCTGTGCTGTTACATCTTCGGGAAAACAGCCCAACGATTCAAGAAAAAGTGAATCAATTAACTCATCGATTAGCCACCGAAGTCAATCAATTCTTTCAAGAAATAGGCATTCCGATTCGGGTTGTTAATTTTGGATCTTTATTCCGCTTTGAACCCTTTGGAGCTTATAGTATCTTCTTACAACCCATCGAATTACCCCTCTTTTATTACCTATTAAATCTTAAAGGAATCTACACATGGGAAAAACGAGTTTGTTTTCTCTCCACCTGCCATACTAATGAAGATGTAGACAAAGTTATAGTAGCCGTCAAAGAAGCGATTACGGAATTGCAGCAAGCCGGTTTTTTTGCTAATGCTAAACGCCCCCAAGTCAAGAAAGAAGAAAAAAAGCCGCTTTCTGAAGATGAAGATGGTAGGGGACATTTACCATCTTTAAATCAATCCTTTCCCACCAGTGAAGCTCAACGTCAGCTTTGGTTATTAGCTGAATTAGACCGTAATGCTTCAGCATCCTATAACGTCACAACATCCCTAGAATTACGAGGTTCTTTAGATGTTTACATTTTAGAAAAAACGATTAATCAAGTTATTAATCGCCATGAAGCTTTACGAACCCAAATTATAGAACAAGGAGAATTACAGGAAGTTGTCAATCAAGTTAACATTAAATTAAAACTAATTAATTTGAAGGATGAAGATAATCCCGAAGCGACGGCCTTAGCGTTACAATCTCAGTTTTCCCAAAAACCCTTTGACTTGTCGATTGCTCCCTTATTTGCTGTGATTTTAATGCGCTTAAAACCTGACCATTATCTGCTGTCTTTAAAAACTCATCATATTGTGGCAGATGGTTGGTCACTAGGATTAATTTTGCAGGAAATTGGTCAACTTTATTCATCCCAAAATAACACAACTAAAGAGGTTCTCACACCACCGATGCAGTTTCGGCAATATTTAACTTTGCGAGCGCAAGAGACGCAAAGTCCACAAATGTTAGAGCATCGGGATTTTTGGTTGAAAACCTATCAGGAAGATCTCCCAACCTTTGAGCTTCCCACCGACTTTCCCCGTCCCGCCGTTAAAACCTACACTGGCGGACAAGAAAGTCAAGTCATTCCCTCTGAAGTTGGGCAAAATTTGCAGAAAGTAGGACGCAAAAATAAAGCTACATTATTTATGACGATGTTCGCCGCTTATACTGCTTTTTTGCGTCGAATTTCTGGTCATAAGGATTTAGTCATTGGTATTCCTATTTCTGGGCGACAAATAGAAGGCAGTGACAACTTAGTAGGCTTTTGTTCTCAATTTTTACCCCTGCGGATACAAGTCGATGCTACCACCTCTTTTATTGAACATTTACAACATACTAAACAAACCCTGATCGACGCTTTTCGCCATCAGAGTTATACTTTAGAGGATTTATTAGCAGCTTTACAATTACCTAGAGATTTTTCTCGTTCTCCTCTCATTTCTGTATCTTTTAACATGGATCCTAGTTTAACTCTGCCTGAGTTTAAAGACTTAACAGTATCCTTGCCACCGTCACCAATTAGTTACACCCCTTTTGATCTAGGATTTAACTTAATTGAACTTAATGATAACCTCATTATTTACTGCAATTACAATACAGAACTATTTAAACAAGAGACAATTAAACAATTTCTTGAAAGCTTTCAAATTTTGCTGAGGGGAATCATTGACGATGCTAATCATCTCCTTTATCAGCTACCTTTATTAACCCCAGTCCAACAAGAGAAGTTACTCAGACAATTAACGGGAAAAACTCGCAAACTCCCTGAAAAAGCCACCATCATTGATGACTTTGTAGCTCAAGTTAAATTAACCCCTAATGCTCCCGCCTTAATTGCGGGAAAAATTAGCCTTAGCTATCAAGAATTAAATGAAAAAGTCAATCGTCTTACTCATTATTTACAGCAGGAATATCAGCTAGGTGTAGGAAAAGTGATTGGGGTCATGCTCCAGCGTAATCACCACTTAATCATCGGGATTCTGGCTACCTTTAAAACTGGAGCGACTTACGTTCCTATAGACTCTCAATATCCTCACAGTCGCATTGAGTTTATTTTAAAAGATAGTGGCTGTCATGTTTGCCTAACGGAGAGTAATTTTATCTCTAAGTTACCTGAAAAAATGGAAAAAATTTGCTTAGATAAAATTGATCCTATTGTTGAAAAATATGACAAAGATGAGCCTAAAATATTTCGCAATTCTAGCCAAACTGCTTATATTTTTTACACTTCAGGTTCAACTGGTAATCCTAAAGGAGTCATGGGCCGTCACATCTCAATTTTGAATGTTATTCAAAGCTTACGACTTACCTTTGATTTAGATAAACATCCTGAATGGCGCTATATTTTCACAGCTGCCGTTACTCATGATCCATCTATTCGTAATATTTTTCTCCCCTTAACCATAGGTGCATCCCTATATATGTACGAAATAAAATATATAGGACATTTGGTTTCTTTCCTACAGGAAAATCAAATTAATGCCCTACACACCACCCCATCTATCTATCGAGAAATCTTGGGGCTACTTGAACCAGGAGAAACCATTTCCAGCTTAAAATATATCTCGGTAGGAGGGGAAAAATTAGATCGGGAAACTGCCTTAGCTTTACGGAAACGTTTTCCAGCAGAAATTATTAGCAATGTCTACGGATCTACAGAAACTTGTGTGGGAGTATCCCAGTATGAAATCAAGGAAAACTTAGACAGCGAAATCCCCCTCGGTCAAGTTTTCCATAACAATCGCTTAGGGGTTCTTGATGAATTTAATAATCCCGTTCCCCTCCATGTAATCGGCGAAATTTGTGTAGAAGGTGCCGCCCTAGCATCGGGTTATCATAACCAACCCGAAATGACTCAAGAAAAATTTAAACCTAGCTTTCTTGATGAGACAAAAACTCTCTTTAGAACCGGCGATTTAGGCAAGCAAACTGCTCCCGGTATCATTGAGTTTATGGGACGAAAAGATAATCAAGTTAAGGTCAATGGTTATCGAATTGATCCCGGAGAAATTGAATATCAATTGACTCGTTATGCTCCCATTGAAAGAGCGATTGTTTTACCCGTTCAAGTTAATAATCAAACTCAATTATCTGCTTACTGTCAAACAGACGAAACTCTAGAAATTGCTGAGATTCGAGAATTACTTGCCAAATTTTTACCAGTTTATATGATTCCGAGTTACTTTATTTTTTTAAAGCAATTCCCCTTAACTCGACATGGGAAACTTGACCTGCACTCCCTGAGAGAACTCAGAGAAACTGGTAAATCTCTGGTGAATTCTAATTATGTTGCGCCTCGGAATTATTTAGAATCCAATCTCGTTAGTATCTGGGAAAAAATTCTCTCTAAACATCCTATCGGTATTTTTGATAACTTCTTTGAAATTGGCGGTCATTCTCTACTCTTATCAAGGGTTGTAACCCGGGTTCATAAAGAACTAAATGTATCCGTAAAATTGGCTGACTTCTTTAAAGTTCCAACCATTGCTGGATTGGCGACTTTAATCTCCCAGACTCAATACAATTATCAAGAACCCATTTCGGCAATTCCCCCCCAAAAATCCTATCCGATGTCTCATGGTCAGCGTCGTCTTTGGGCTTTAGAATTTCTAGATCAAAATCATAATGCTTACGGAATGCCCAGTGCTTATCAATTCAAGGGCAATCTCAATATTGATGCTTTTGAAAATGCCTTTCAACAGTTAATTCAACGCCATGAAATTTTGCGGACTACCTTTACTTTAATCAATAATCAACCCCGTCAAATTGTCCATAATCAAATGAACTTTGTCATTAAACAAATAGACCTGACAGCTTATGTTAGCACAGAACAAGAAAACTTGATCGAAGAAGCGATCAGCCATAATGCCAAAACGACTTTTGATTTAGAAGTCGGACCGTTACTTAAAGTTAACTTACTTAAACTAAGCCAAGAGAATTACATCGTCTTGTTTAATATGCACCATATCATTTCTGATGGTTGGTCAGCAGGGGTTTTAATTAAAGATTTCCTCAGCCATTATCACGCCTATGGACAAGAAAATTACCAATTAATGCCCCCTCTCAGAATTCATTATAAAGACTATACTTCTTGGCAAGAAAGTCAATTAGAAACCTCGAAACTTCAAGATCAACGGGATTACTGGTTAGCTAAATTAACTCCTGTCCCTGTGCGTCTTAACTTACCTGTTGATTATCCGCGCCCACCTGTTAAAAGTTTTCAAGGAAATACAATTACATGGCAACCTGAACCCGAATTGATCGATACTTTTGAGAAGTTAATTAAAGCACAAGAAGCCAGTTTATTTATGGGTTTAGTTAGTTTGGTTAAGAGTTTTCTATTCCGTTATACTGAGCAAAATGAAATTACAATCGGCTCTGCTATCGCCGGCAGAAATCATCCTGATTTAGAAGATCAAATCGGATTTTATGTTAACACTCTAGTCCTGCGGGATCAGATAGCAGATCACGACAGTTTTACGGATGTCCTTAGCAAAGTAAAAACCACCACTTTAGAGGCTTATGATAATCAAGACTATCCCTTTGATCAGATCGTATCTGATTTGAATTTACAACGAGATCCTAGCCGGAATGCTCTCTTTGATGTGGCAATTGTCCTGCAAAATAATCAAAATGTAGATCTGGCATTGAACGGAATTACAGTTAACTCCATTGACCCAAAAATGATGACCGCTAAATTTGATTTAGAATTTATCTTTGTTGAGGAAGAAGAACTTTATCTCAAGCTAATCTACAACACAGATATATTTATCCATGAGCGAATTTTATTGCTCATAGATTTGTTCAAAAACTGGCTAGAGCAAGTTTTAAAATTTGCCCATGAACCTTTGATAAACTTATCCTTAGCTTCCTCAGAAAATCTTATTCAAGAGGGGCAGGATCTGTTCACAGAAGATTTTAATTTTTAGTCAACAGCAATTATACGAGCAGGAGATTTTAATGAAGACAAAACTACCGATTCTTGGCGTTTTAGGGGGTATGGGACCAGTGGTTACCGCCGAATTTCTTAAGTCGATTTATGAATATAATCCTTTTATTGATAAGGAACAAGAATCCCCTAATGTCATCGTTTTTTCTTTTCCCTCTGCACCCGATCGCACAGGTTCTATTGATAGTGGAAAAGAAAGAGAATTTATTGATTTTATCCAAGTCAATCTAGAACATCTCAATAAACTGGCTGATTGCATAGTCATTGGCTGTTGTACGGCTCATTATGCTCTACCCCAGATCTCCGAAAATCTGAAGGATAAACTTCTTTCCTTAATTAAAATAGCGGATCAAGAACTCCAAGAATATAATGAACCTACCCTTTTACTTGCTAGTACAGGGACTTACCAGAAAAAATTATTTCATGAAGGATGCACCACCGCAGATCTGATTATTTCTCTCTCAGAAAGCGATCAAAAGTTGATTCATGAAATGATCTATAAAGTGCTAAAAAGAGGACACGATCCGTTAAGTATTCTTAGGGATATAGAAGCATTATTAGAGAAATATAACACTCGCTCCTATATTTCTGGGTGTACCGAATTTCATCTCTTAACAAAATCTCTCAAACTCAAAGGAATTGACTCCATTAAAGCGATCGATCCTTTAAGTACCATCGCTCAAAACTTTTCTCAGTTAATCATCAAACAAGCTCAGGTAGACCGAGGGACCGACTGCCATCAACCTTCAACCCCAAAAAGCCCTTGACCATCGCAGCCCTAGGAGGTACAATTTAAACTTGAATTGGCCACTTCTGACTTTTAACTTGCGCGTAGCGATATACTGATTCATAGGGTTTTCGAGATTGGTTCTATTTTTGATCAAGAGGTGTAAAAAAAGTGTCTAAGCATTCAATCAGTTTTGGAGGACAATTGGAAGATAATTGGCGGACTCTGTCAGAAGTCTTAGAAACTGCCACTAAACATAATAATCATGGAATTACTTATATCAAAAATGACGCAACTGAATATTTTCAGAGTTATCAAGACTTATATCAAGATGCTCTCGTTATTTTAAATGGACTGGAACAAAAAGGAATAAAATTAGGGCATAAAGTTATCCTACAAATTGCCAAAAATCACGACTTTATTCCCGCACTTTGGGCTTGTTTTTTAGGGGGAATTATTCCAGTTCCTTTGACCGTTGCTCCTAGCTATGATCTGGAAAATTCTGCCGTCAAAAAACTAGAGAATGTTTGGAAAATTTTAGACAATCCTTTGATATTATCCGATAGTGAACTAATTACTGAAATTGAAAAATTAGGAACTTACTCTCATCTAGAAGGGTGGCAAGTTATCTCAGTTAATGAACTCAGAAAAGCCCCCTCTAAAGTCCATCAATTGCCGATTCTTGATCCACAAGCTCCAGCCTTATTACTCTTTACTTCGGGTAGTACAGGTATGCCCAAGGGAGTAATATTAACTCATCATAATATTCTGTCCATGACTGCTGGTACAGTGGCAATGAACCACTTTACCCAACAAGAAGTTACCCTTAATTGGATGCCCTTAGATCATGTAGGAGCTATCGTATTTTTAGGAATTATGGCGGTAGATTTGGCTTGTCATCAAATTCACGTTCCGATGGAATTAGTCCTACGCCAACCCCTCCAATGGTTAGAACTCATTCAAAAGCATCAAGTAAGCATTTCTTGGTCCCCTAACTTTGCATTTTCCTTAATTAATCAACAGGCAGAAGAACTTAAGCACGCCTCTTATAACCTCTCCTCAATGAAATTTTTAGTGAATGCTGGCGAGCAAGTTTCAGTAAAAACGATTCGCCTATTCTTAGAAATTCTTGAAAAACATCAACTACGGGAGAGAGCGATTAAACCAGCTTTTGGCATGACTGAATCCTGTTCTGGGATTACTTGGTCAGCCGGTTTAAGTAAAAATGAACTCACCGAAGAAAATAGTTTTGTCTCTCTAGGAAAGCCGATTCCTGGAGCAACTATCCGGATAGTCGATCAGGAAAATAATCTTTTACCTGAAAGAGAAATTGGAAAGCTTCAAATTCAAGGTAATTCTGTTACTAAAGGATATTACAATAATACTGAACTCAACCAGGAAGTTTTTCAAGAAGGGTGGTTTACTACGGGAGATTTGGGGTATTTATTTAAGGGCGAACTCTTTATTACTGGGCGAGAAAAACAAGAAATTATAATTAATGGTGTTAATTACTTTGCCCATGAACTTGAAACAACAATCGAAGAATTAGAAGGGGTTAAAGTATCTTATACAGCCGCCTTTGCCGTCTTTGATCAAAGTCGAGAAACTGACTTATTAATTATTACTTTTAGCCCAGAATCTGATCAATTTGAACACTGGATAAAAGTTGTTAGAAAAATTCGCAGTCATTTGACCCAAAAATTCGGAATTGCTCCAGCTTATGTCATTCCCTTAGAAAGAAATTTAGTTCCTAAAACCTCTATTGGCAAAGTTCAAAAATCTAAATTAAAAAAGGATTTTGAACAGGGATTATTTAGCAGCCGTATCCAAGAAATAGATCAATATTTAGCAAAAGAGCGTCAGAAAAATCAAACCTTACCTCAATCAGAAAATGAACGTCAAATAGCAGCAGTTTGGAGTGAAGTTTTACAGTTAACCTCAGTTGGTTTAGAGGATAACTTCTTTGAACTAGGGGGACATTCTATACACTTAATCCGAGTTCAAAATGAACTTGAAAAACTTTTTAACCGTCAGCTATCCCTTGCTGAAATGTTTAAAAATCCTACCGTTGCCACCCTAGCCCGTTGCTTAAGCGAAGAATCAAATACCACTCAAGTTATAGCACAAAAAAGCCGTCAACGTGCCGAAAATCGGACCCGTCGCCATAATGAAACCCATGACATTGCAATTATTGGTATGGCGGGGCAATTCCCGGGAGCTAAAAATTTAACAACCTTCTGGGAAAATTTAAAAAATGGAATCGAAACTATCTCTTTCTTTTCGGAAGAAGAATTACAAGAGTCGGGAGTGTCTCCGGAACTCTCGAATCAGCCTAATTATGTTAGAGCTAGACCAATTCTCGAGCAAGTTGAATACTTTGACAGCGAATTTTTTGGCTATACAGATAGAGAGGCAGAATTACTAGACCCTCAGCAACGTTTACTTCTTGAATGTAGTTGGGAATGTTTAGAAAACGCCGGTTATAATCCCAGTAATTATCAAGGATCAATTGGTATATTTGCTGGCGCAAGTATGAACACCTATTTGATCAATAATTGTTATCCTAATCGGGGTCAATTAGATAGTAATGACGAGTTACAACCCTTCACACTAGATTCAACGGGAGGGTTTCAAACAATGGTAGCTAATGACAAAGACTATTTAACAACGCGAATTTCTTATAAACTAAACTTACACGGCCCAAGCGTTAATGTTCAAACTGCTTGCTCTACTGGATTAGTTGTAGTTCATCTCGCTTGTCAGAGTTTAATTAGTGGAGAAAGTGACATGGCTCTAGCTGGAGCTGCTTCAATTAATTCTCCTCAAAAAATTGGTTACTTATATCAAGAAGGACTGATCATGTCTCCTGATGGTCATTGTCGCGCCTTTGATGCTGAAGCAAAAGGGACTATTTTTGGCAGTGGAGTAGGAGTAATTCTGCTCAAAAGATTGTCAGATGCTTTAGCCGATCATGACTATATTTATGCAGTTATTAAAGGCTCTGCTATTAATAATGATGGTGGCCAAAAATTAGGATTTACTGCGCCTGGTGGAGAGGGTCAAATTGCTGCCGCTACGGAAGCCCTAGCCTTTGCCGGTGTTGATGCTAATACAATTAGTTTTGTGGAAGCTCATGGCACAGGAACCCCCCTTGGAGATCCCATTGAAGTTGATGCTTTAGCTAAAGTTTATCAGGGTGCAAATGAGGGAGAATGTGCTTTAGGTTCAGTAAAAACCAATATCGGACATATGCAGATTGCTTCCGGTATTGCTGGTTTAATTAAAGCGACTTTAGCCCTCAAATATAGAGTTATTCCGCCTACATTACATTTCCAAAATCCTAACCCTCAAATTAATTTTTCTCAGACTCCTTTTTATATTAATAATGAAGCTATTTCTTGGACTACTAAGCAAGACAAGGACGAAAAATTACCCCGACGGGCAGGGGTAAACTCTTTAGGTATTGGTGGGGTTAATGCTCATGTTATTCTAGAAGAAGCTCCTCCCATTATTCCTCAAGACAATCAGAGCAAACGTCCCTATCATTTGCTCACCCTTTCCGCTCGAACCGAACCGGCTTTGAAAGAGTTAGTAAGTCGCTACATAGACTTTTTAGAAAGTCAACCTGAAAAGGATATGTCTGATGTAGTATTTACGGCAAATACAGGCCGAGTTCATTTCTCAAATCGTTTAGCCTTAACTGGCTATAAAAACAGTGATTTTATTGAACAATTACGTCAGTTCAAGCAACTAGATTATCAGTCAACTATTCATGGTATAGCTGATGAAAAAAGACCGCCTAAAATTGCCTTTTTATTTACAGGACAAGGTGCTCAATATGCAGGGATGGCTCATCAACTCTATCAGACTCAACCCACCTTTAGAAAAACTTTAGACGCAGGGGAAAACTACTATCAAAAACTAACTGGTAAATCCCTGCTAAACGTCGTATTTGCCGATACAGATGACCCCTTAAACCAAACCGCTTATACCCAACCGGCACTATTTCTGATTGAAGTTGCTCTCGCTCAATTATGGCATTCTTGGGGAATTCAACCAGCCGCCATTTTAGGGCATAGTTTAGGAGAATATTCTGCTGCTTGTTTTGCTGGCGTTTTTGATCTTGAAAGTGGCTTAAAACTGGTCACCCATCGAGGCAATTTGATGGGGCAGTTACCCCAAAATCAAGGGGAAATGGCCGCTATTTTTATCGATAAGAACTCAGTTATTGAGCAGTGCCAAAGCCAAGGCATAAAAATCGCTATTGCTGCCATTAACGCGGAACAACATACCGTTATTTCTGGAGAAAAAAGCGTAATTCAAAAACTCTGTAACCATTTCACTAATGCCGGGGTGAAAGTTCGTCAACTCAAAGTTTCCCATGCTTTTCACTCCCCTTTAGTAGAGCCAATGGTTGCAGAATTTAAAACGATTCTTCAAGAGATTTCTTTCAGTCAACCTCAAATTTCTCTGGTCTCTAACCTAACAGGAGAAATTGCTGATGACAGCATTATGACTCCTGAGTATTGGCTTCAACATTTACTAAATACGGTACAATTTCATCCAGGGGCTTTATTCCTACAATCTCTCGGATGTGATACCTTTATTGAAATTGGACCTCAACCTATTCTCTCAGGAATTGTTCAATCATCCCTATCTTCATCTGAACCTCTAACTCTACCCAGTTTACGCTCAGGATTTTCTGATTGGCAAGTTTTATTAGAAAGTCTGGGCAAACTTTATGTTCGCGGTGCAAAGATAGACTGGTTTAGTTTTGATCAAGACTATCATCCTAGACGATGTGCTTTACCTACTTATCCCTTTCAAAAACGTCAACACTGGATTCCTTTAAAAACCCCATCTGCAACTGTTCCACAGGAATCTAATCTAGTCAAAATGTTATCTGAAAAGGACAAAAATACTTTGATGCAAACCCTCTTAGAAACAGGTCATTATTCTGAAGATGAAAAACCAACAATCTCCGCCATTGTTCAACAGTTGATTAAACTCTATTATCAGGAAAAAGAGGACTTTAATTTTGCCAAATTACTTTATCAAGTAGCTTGGCTTCCCTGGGATTTAGCCAACGGTAAGCTACAAAATTTGACCCCCCTTAAAAGTGATTTAGAGGTTTACTTAGAACCCCAATTACACTCCTCAGAATTGATGGGAGTTTCTCGCGCTTTTTCCGAAATGGAAAAACTGGCAGCTGACTTTGTTGTTAAAGCTCTGCAAGATTTAGAACTCTTTCAAATGAATACCTTTCTTGATCCTGATCAAAGTTTTATTCAAGCTGAACTCAAACAAGAATATAAATCTTTCTGGAATCATCTTCTAGAAATATTAGCGAAAGTCGGCATTTTAGAAAAGCAAAATACCCTATGGAAAATTGTTAAAGAACCCGAACAGTCTAATCCTGATTTAGCGGTAGAGGATTTAATCAATCATTATCCTAATGCTCAAATAGAACTCAATCTATTTCGACAAGTTGCCACAAATTTAGCAGCCATTATTACGGGAAAAATATCTCCTTTATCTATCCTATTTTCTCAAGATGGACAAGGAGGAGCCAGCGAGTTTTATAAAAATACATCTTCGGCAAAAATTCTCAATCTGGGTATCTCTAAAACCGTTGAACTTCTCCTCTCAAGTTATGCCCCCTCAGCTTCCATCCGCATTCTCGAAATTGGCGCGGGAACTGGAGCTACAACCCAACAGGTTCTTAAAGCTTGTAAGTCTCGTCAAATTACCTACACATTCACTGATGTTTCCCCCTTCTTTCTAGAGAAAGCTAGAGATAATTTGGCTGAATTTTCTGGACTAGAATACAAAGTACTCGATATTGAAAAAGAGCCGAAATTACAAGGGTTTTGCTGTCATTCTTATGACTTGATTATTGCGGCTAATGTCTTACACTCTACCGCCAATTTACAAGAGGAAACCTTGCCTCATATTCAAAGTTTACTACGTCCAGGCGGTCATTTATTACTGTTAGAATTAACTCAGCAATCTCCCTGGATTGATTTAATCTTTGGTGTGACTCAAGGTTGGTGGCGTTTTAGCGATTATCATTTGCGCCCAAATCATCCTATAATTACAGCATCGACTTGGGAATCTATTCTGCTTAAATCGGGGTTTTCTCAGGTAGAATTTGTTTCTCCTGATCAAAAAATAGGTAGTGTTTTATTTCAGCAAAGTATTATTCTGGCTCAAAGTTCAGAAATCCCCCCTAACCTCGCTAAAAACTGGCTAATTTTTACCGATGTTGACCCAGAACAAAATACTTTTCCCTTAGGGATTCAAGAGCAACTACTTAAAAAGTGTGATTCCTGTCGGATAATTTATCAAGGGGAGAAAAATACACAAATATCATCTTCTGAGTCTTGTTTGAATGCTAATCAACTACAACAATTAGAGGAATGGTTTGCGTCAAATCCATCTCCAGATCGAATTATTTATCTTTTGAATAGTACTCCCAAAGAGCAACCAGAATCCATTTTATTGAATCGCTGTAACTATCTTTTAAATCTTCTCAAAGCTATTCAAACAATCCCTAATCCCCCTCAATTATTCCTTGTCACTCAGGGGGCCCAACCCTTTGAATTAGAACAGCCTTCTTTAGGGTTTCAGTCTCCTCTTTGGGCAATGGGGCGTGTTATTGCCCTAGAAAATCCGCAATTATGGGGAGGTATGCTGGATCTTGATCCCGACGTTGATATTAATCAAAATATTACCGCATTACTATTAGGATTAACTCATGCTCACGATGAGGATCATTTGGTCTTCCGCAAAGGTCAAGGCTATATTGCTCGTCTGCTTCCTCTCAAGTCTCTAGAGACAACAACCGTTAAGATTCAACCTGAGGCTACCTACCTAATTACGGGAGGAATAGGACATCTAGGCTTAGAATTGGCGGAACATTTAGTCAATTTAGGCGCAAAACATCTCATTTTAACGACACGCCGCTCATTACCGGCTCGCTTCCTGTGGGATTCAGCAACCGAATTAGCCCAAATATCAGAAAAAATCAGAAAATTAGAGGCAAAAGGAGCATCAATCGAAGTTATTTCGGCAGACGTTGGCAATTTTGAGGCTATGCAGGCCATATTTACCCAGATTGAAAAAACCGCTTATCCCTTGCGTGGCATTTTCCATCTTGCTGGAATCTCAGGCCGACAAGCTCAATTAAAAGACTGTACTTTGCAGGATCTCGAAGCAGTTTTTCAGGCAAAAGTTAAGGGTTCTTGGAATTTACATCAACTATCTTTGGGTACTCAATTAGACTATTTTGTGCTGTTTTCTTCGGCGGGTGCAATTTGGGGGGCAAAGGAACAAGGCTTATATGATACTGTTAGTCATTGGCTGGATGCTTTGGCTCATTTTCGTCATCTTCAAGGGCTTCCTGCAACGGCTTTAAATTGGGCATTATTGGCGGGTCATGGTATAGTGTCTCAAGACTATGAGGACTGGCTCAAACAGATTGGCATCAGGGAAATTGCTCCAGATATGGCCTTGAGGGTGATGGATGCTATTATGGCTTCTAATCAAACACAAGTTTTAATCGCTGATGTGGATTGGGTTCGTTTCAAAAATATCTATCAATTTAAAGGCGAGAAACCACTCCTAAAAAATTTAGGACTCTCAGAAATTCCCATTAAGTCTGTTCAAGAATCAGACTCTGTACTGATTCTTTTAGAGAATATTCCTTTAGGAGAACGTCGGGAATATTTGTTAGAATATGTTAGCAAACAAGTCAGAATTATTTTAGGGATTAAATCTATGCCAGATTCAGAACAAGGATTGATAGAAATGGGGATTGATTCCTTATCCTCTATTGAATTGAAAAATCGTTTAGAGAAAGGATTAGAAGTTCTCTTACCCACTTCTTTAGTCTTTGACTTTCCTAATATTAGACGCTTAGTTGATTATCTGTTTGACCGTATTTTCGGTGAAAAAGTTCAAAAAACAGCCGAGAAGATGATTAACTTCACTGAAGTTCAGCAGGAGATTAGTGAGGATTTAATCTTACAAGAACTTACTGATTTGGAGGCTTTTTTAGGAGATTAAATAATCCTAAGCCTTGAAGTTAGAAAGCTTGAAGTAAAAAAAAATTCAAGGCATTTCCTAAAAGTTACCCTATATTCAAACTATGCAAACTCCATTTTTTCAACAAGAAACCGTAAAAAGTTCTCATCAATTTTTTGACAATTTGAAATTGATTGCCGCTCCTTACTGGTATCCAACCGATCCTAAAGGAAGGACATTTTCAGAGGTAATAAGTTCATGGGGAATGCTGTTTATCCTTGTTTTAGTAATTGTTGGACTGGTGGCCTCTAATGCAGTTAATAGCTTCGTTAATCGCTATTTGGTTGATGTCATTATTCAAGATAAAAATGCCTCTAAGTTTATGACAAGTTTATTACTTTATGGCTTAGGATTACTTTTAATTACCCTGTTTACTGCATTTTCTAAATTTGTTAAAAAAAGAATTATTCTGGATTGGTATGAATGGCTAAATCAGCAGGTTGTTACCCAATATTTGAGCCATCGCGCCTATTATAAAATTAATTTTAGATCCGATGTGGATAATCCGGATCAAAGGATAGCCCAAGAAATAGAACCCATTGCTAGAAATGCTGTTAATTTTGGAGCTATTTTATTAGAAAAAGTCTTAGAAATGACGACTTTTTTAGTAATTCTTTTCTCAATTTCCCGACTAGCCGCCTTGATTTTAGTGGCTTATACAATTATCGGCAACCTAATTGCTGTTTCTTTAAGTCGAGAATTAGATAAGATTAGTCAAGAAGAATTGGAATCCAAAGCTAATTACACCTACACTTTAACTCATGTTCGGAATCATGCTGAATCTATTGCCTTTTTTCAAGGCGAAAATCAAGAGTTGAAAATCATTCAACGTCGATTTAATAATCTCGTCAGAAATTCTCTCAGTAAGATTGATTGGGAGAAAAATCAAGACATTTTTAGTCGAAGTTATCGCTCAGTTATTCAAATATTTCCCTTTGTCGTCTTCGCTCCGGCCTATATTCGGGGGGAAATTGATTTCGGACAAGTTAATCAGGCTATTATTGCTTGCAGTATGTTTGCTAATGGTTTTTCTGAGTTAATCCTTGAATTTGGTTCTTTGGGCAGATTTTCCAGTTATGTTGAGCGTCTATCTGAATTTTCGTCGGCCTTAGAAGAAATGGACCGACAACCCAAGGATGCTAGTACCATTAAAACCCTTGAACAAAATGAGATCGAGTTTGAGGATGTTACTTTACAAACACCGGATTATGAAAAGGTAATTGTTCAACATTTATCCCTATCTATCGAACCAGGCGAAGGTTTATTAATTGTCGGACCGAGTGGACGAGGTAAAAGTTCTCTATTAAGAGCTATTGCTGGCTTATGGAATGCCGGAACTGGTTGTTTAAAACGACCTCCCTTAGAAGAATTTCTCTTTTTACCTCAACGTCCTTATATTATTTTAGGAACTCTAAGAGAACAGTTACTTTATCCTAAAACAACCCGTGAAATGACCGATGGAGAACTTGAATCCGTTTTACAACAAGTTAATCTTCAAAATATAGCCACAAAAGTTCATGGCTTTGATGCGGAAGTTCCCTGGGAAAATATATTATCTTTAGGAGAACAACAACGCCTTGCTTTTGCACGATTGTTAGTAACCCATCCCCGCTATGTAATCTTAGATGAAGCCACAAGTGCTTTAGACTTGAACAACGAACAAACCTTATATCACCAGTTACAAAAAGCACAGACAACTTTTATTAGCGTAGGTCATCGAGAAAGTTTATTTAAGTATCATCAATGGGTCTTAGAACTTTTAGAGGATTCTAGTTGGCGACTTGTTTCCATAGATGATTATCGAGCCTCAAAATCTCTGTAACTGTTTCATTGCTAAAACTCAATTTACGAAAAATTACGATGACTACTACTTCACCAAAAACTCTGACTATGGATATTCAAAAACACAGGGTTCTTTTAATCGGAAAAATGTATGATGAAGCGGGGCAAAAACTTCTTGAAGAATCTACTAATATAGAGATTTTGTCCAACCCTACACCGGAGGAAATTAATGAGGCCATTCAAGAAGTATCTGGCGTATTTGTGCGTTATCCTAATAAGTTAGAGGCTTCATCAATCCGATTGGCAAAACACTTAAAAGTAATTAGTACCTCTGGATTTGGCACAGATTCTATTGATATTATGGCAGCAACAGAACAGGGGGTTATCGTTGTTAATAATCCCGGAATGTCAACTACAGCTGTAGCAGAACACACCTTATCTATGATTTTAGCCCTTGCCAAAAAGCTCCCTTTTTTAGATCATTGTGTGAAAAAGGGTAACTATTTAATTCGCAATCAGATGCAACCGATTCAACTCGAAAACAAGACCCTTGGTATTGTAGGTTTAGGAAGAATTGGTACTCTGGTGGCTCACAAATGTAACCTAGCACTGGGGATGAGAGTATTAGCTTATGATCCCTATGTTCCAGCCAGCAAAGCGGAGACAGTAGGAGCAACTTGGGTCAAAGATTTAGATGTTCTTCTGGCTGAATCGGACTTTGTTTCTTTGCATACTGAACTAACAAGTGAAACGCGGGAAATGTTTAATATATCAGTTTTTAAAAAGATGAAACCAACAGCTTTTTTAATTAATACCTCCCGGGGAAAAGTCGTTTGTGAAAAGGATTTAGGGATCGCCCTTAATCAAAAATTGATAGCTGGATGCGCCCTCGATGTCTTTGAACCAGAACCGCCGGCTTTAGATAATCCTTTATATAATTTTGAGAATGTCATTCTCTCACCTCATTTAGCCGGAGTAACCCCTGAAGCGAGTCTAGCGGCTGCTGTTTCGGCGGCGAATCAAATATTACAAGTGCTTCAGGGAGAGAAGCCTCCTTATATGATTAATCCGGAGGTGTGGAATCTTTTTTAAAGCATCTAGAGAATCTCAGGGATTCGGTTAATTAAAAATGGCAATATTTCTGCAAAATCCTTAGGAGGATAATAATTTGGAAAACATCGGCAAAATTCCCCTCAAAGATGAATGGCGTAATCGCTGGGCAACCATCAAACAATTTATCCTTAATCCAGCTCGAGAAATGGCGTTTTTGCAAGATCAGTTTCAAGTTTCTGAACTGTATACTAATATAGCGAAACGCGATCCTCATCTTCATGATCCTAATTTTCCCCAATGGCTTAATTTTGGTTATTGGCAAGAAGAAACAACTTATAACGGAGCTTGTGCCGCTTTAGCGCGTAAATTAGCCGAAGTAGCCGAACTTAAAGCCGGAGATCACCTTTTGGATGTGGGTTTCGGTTTTGCTGAACAGGATTTACTCTGGGTAAGAGAAAACAATGTTGGCTCAATTATCGGTCTAAATACAACCGAGTTACAAGTAGAAATTGCTCAAGAAAGAGTAGCTAAAGCAGGTTTATCGGACAGGATAAAACTTCAAGTCGGCTCGGCTACTCAAATACCTTTTCCTGAGAATTCTTTTGATAAGTTGACCGCTTTAGAATGTGCTTTTCATTTTGACACTCGTGAGGATTTTTTCGCAGAAGCTTTTCGAGTTTTGCAGCCCGGTGGAAGGTTGGCTATAGCGGATTGTTTGCCTAGAGTGGGTCGAGAAATTAACTTCTGGCTGCGGGTTAATAGTAAGAAAATGTGTATTCCCTTTGCTAATCAATACGACCGACATACTTATGTGGAAAAACTCAAAAAGCATGGATTTGTTAATATCCAAGCTTTATCTATTAGTGAATATGTTTGGCCGGCAATGGTTCATTATTTTGCCCAGATTAGCCAAGGAATTAGTAAGCATGATTTAGTTATCGATCTCCAGAAAGATAACCCTGGACTTGAAGCTTGGTCAAGAAATCGGGGTTGGTTTATGGCGTTTGATGATTATCTTTTGTTTTCGGCAGAAAAGCCTAAATTAAACTGAGTTCGGTTTAAGCAGATTGATGTAAAACCCAGTCCATCGGTAGGGGGGACTTCTTGTTAGCGATCGCCATTAATACTAAATCCGTTCAGTATAGGCTACATATCAGGACAGGCACTCATGCAAGAGGCACTCATGCAAAAGGGGGAATGAATAATCAGTCTTTAATAACCGGATTTAGTATAAGATATCCATTCAATCCGTGAAGTTGTTCAATGATCAACAGTATATCGCCAAAATAGAGAAAATAAACCCAATCCTTTGGCGAGAAAATAGGATTCAATAAGTAGTTAGGCGTTAAAAACTATCAGACACCCCCCTTATCAAGGGGGGATTAAGGGGGGATCGACACCCCCCTTATCAAGGGGGGATTAAGGGGGGATCGACACCCCCCTTATCAAGGGGGGATTAAGGGGGGATCGACACCAAAATCTATCTTCAATTTAATTATAACCAGCTACTTACAATCAAAAATGGGATAGGTTAAAAACAGATCCCACAATTCCAATTAAGTCAGAACTACTGACGAATTTGTACCGGCATCACCAAATAGGTCATCTTTAAACCTCCCAAGGGGGTAAAAATAACCGGTTGGGTACTAGCATTTAACTGCATTTGGATATCATTATTAGGTAAAGCCTTCAAACCGTCCATCAAGTATTTAACATTAAAGGCAATATCGCCACTTTCTCCCTGAATTTCCGCCGCCATGGACTCTTTAGCACTACCTAAATCAGGAGATTCCACCGCTAGGGATAAACGGTCATTTTCGCTATCGAGACTAAACTTGACTAAGTTATTCTTTTGGTCCGATAAAACCGCCACTAATTCCAAACAACGGATTAATTGTTTGCGGTCTAAAACCAAAGAGCGCTCGAAGGATTTAGGAATTAACTGATTATAAGTGGGATAGGCCCCTTCTAACTTACGACTGGTTAACCTCTGTTCCCCCATTTCAAAGATGACTTGAGAATCATCCACGTGCAGAGTAATAGTCTCGATATTTTGTTTTGTTGCCATCATTCTTTCCAATTCTCGCAGGGCCCGGGCCGGAATGGTGACATTAAAGCCACCAGAGGCACTTTCCACCTCCTCTAGGGGAGTTTGTACCACCGCTAAACGATGACCGTCTGTAGCGGCAAATTCTAGACAATCGACGGTTTTAGTTAAATGCACCCCCGTCAACACCTGTTTAGTTTCATCGCCACTAGCGGCAAACAATGCACCTTTTAGTCCCTCTGTCAAGGCAACTATAGGTAAATTAACAATTTCCCCATCGGCCACCGTGGGCAATTCTGGGAACTCATCGGCCTTCATGCCGCGAATTTGGAACTGTGCCGAGGCAGTTTTCAGGAAAGCGAGACTATGCTCCTCATCATTCTCGTTTTCTTCCACAGAGATGGTGATTTCCCCCTCTCCCAAACGAGAGACAATATCGTTAAGTAATTTTGCCGGCAGGGTAATCTTACCCCCTTCCACCACCTCGGCCCGAAAACTGCTGCGAATCCCTAAACTCAAATCAAAAGCAGTCAGGCTAATTTCGCCCTTTTCCTCATCGGCACAAAAGAGAACATTTCCCAACACCGGATGGGTAGGACGACTGGCAACGGCCCGACTAACTAGGGATAAATTGCTGTTGAGTTCGCTTTGACTACTGGTAAATTTCATCGAAAATTTTGGGTCTGAAACCCCGTCGTTCTACGACGGCTTTACTGTTAAATATTAGCACATTTACGAAATATATGCTAAAATGTGAGGTATGGAAAAAGCCTATTCGTTTCGA
>NZ_SFBZ01000241.1:0-4314 GCF_007095495.1 Microcystis sp. M_QC_C_20170808_M9Col
TAATTAGGGGTCTCAAGCTCCCCCTAACGGCCACCGAGAAAACCTTCACCAGCTAAGTATTTTTACTCAAGTCTCTGGAGGGGGACAGCTTATGTGACACTTAGGGTGCGGAATGTGGGATCTTTGGTCATAATCACGGCATTTTCCGCTCGCGCTGCTGCAAAGATCTCGATATCTTGAGCATCTCGAAGGGATAAGTCTCGCAGGGACGATGCTTCTAAATCAAAGGTCGCTGATAACCAGCTTGCTAGAGTTGGAGGTAGTTGAGCATCAATCCAAATTTTCATGCCGTTAGTTTAGGAAAATCCGTACACCGTGCTGCAAAAAGTAAACAAGCTTGGATATCTGCGAGTTCCAAATCGGGAAAGTCTTCTAGAATTTCAGTTATGCTCACATTCTCCGCTAACATTTCCAAAATATCCGTTACTCGAATTCGCATCCCCCGAATACAAGGACGACCACCACACTGGCCGGGTGTTTGAGTAATGCGGGTAAGCAAGCTAACTGTTGAGTCCATAGAACGCATCTCGAAGATATTTAGTCTGCATTTAATTATCTTATCTGGTAATCCTAACAACCAATCCCTAGCACCCAACTGACACCCCCTGATTCCTCAACTCCGATCGCTACCTGCTGTTAGAATAGAGAATTGCGGTCAGACTGACGATAAAATTGAGAAGCTAAATCCTTGATTCTTAATAGTTGTTGAGCAACTTTCCGCCTAGTATCGCAATTATCCGATAATATGGGCAACAGCGAGTTAGTCTATTCAGTCTGTTAAAATTGACCCCCGTTGGTCGTATTCGCGCACTGTCTAACCTTTATGATGAGGATCAGTTAATATGGAATCAATGCAACCGACCGAGACCCAAAATCCGATTAGAACGGATTTACCCGGGTCTCTGAGCAAACCCAGCAGCAGCACCGAACAGATTTGGTCTGAATATGTAGAACCAGTTTGGGATTCGGTGATGTCCTATCTGGCTAACGTCCCCGATTATATCGGTAGTTTCTTCTCTGGATACAAAAAACCTTTAATCGTTCTGGGGGCAATTTTAGCCAGTTTTGTCACCGTGAAAGTTACCCTAGCGGTTTTAGATGCGATCGATGATATTCCCCTCCTTGCTCCTATCCTACAATTAGTTGGGATCGTTTACACTGGTTGGTTTGTCTGGCGCTATCTGCTCAAAGATGAAAATCGTCGCGAGTTATTAGCCGAAATTGATGCACTAAAAGCGCAAGTTTTTGGCAGTCACAATAACACTTTATAGATAGAATCAAGCATAAAAAACAAAGGAGTTGAGTGTTTCCGCTCAACTCCTTTGTTTTTGCACAACAGCTTATACTATAGCGTTTTTCAGTCTAGTGAGGTACAAAAGTTATGGGTTTTAGGCAAAAGGCAAGAGGCAAAAAGCAATAGGGAGAATAAATAATCAGTTTTTAATAACCAGATTTAATAGAGTTCTTGCATAATTAATTTTTGAGAGGGCAAAAATGAGAAAAATAAGCATAAATTGCCTAAAATCCCTAAATAGGGCTGGCTGAATAAATGTGAAATGTAGGCATGGTAAGGGTTTTGTGGCTTTTCTTGCGAAACAGGTGCAAGATTTTGAGAGAATCGTGCTTCAAAACCTTGCGTCTTCATCGGCCCGCGTCCTGTAGGGGCGAAGCATTCGGATAGAAAATCTACGGTTTCACCGATAGGTTATTGCCCGAATGCTTCGCCCCTACTTTTTCAGCAAACCCTAAATAGAGCATTTAATCGATTAATGCTTATTCTTAATTCTCCCGACGACCGGCTCCTAACCCCACCAACAAACTTTTTGCCGCAAACCCTAGCTTAACACCATAGTTCGGGAACCCGTACCGATCGAGCCGTTGTCAGGGGGCCTCGTATTTCGGTAAATTAGCACTCGGAAGGTAAGAGTGCTAATCTGGAAAAGACACTTACCCAAATACAAGACAAACGGAGGATATTCCATGGCTGCAGTCAGCATCAACGTAACAACTGTTAAACCCCTAGGCGATCGAGTTTTCGTCAAAGTTAGTCCCAGCGAAGAAAAAACCGCCGGTGGTATTTTCCTTCCCGATGCCGCTAAAGAAAAACCCCAAATCGGGGAAGTCGTGGCCGTCGGCCCCGGCAAACGCAACGATGACGGTAGCCGTACCCCTGTAGAAGTAGGTGTGGGTGACAAAGTTCTCTACTCCAAATATGCCGGAACCGATATCAAACTTGGTGGCGAAGAATTCGTTCTCCTCTCCGAAAAAGACATTCTCGCCGCCGTTTCCTAATCATCTACCCTTGAAAACCCCTATTTTGCACGAATAACGAGACATTATGGCTAAATCTATTATCTACAACGAAGATGCCCGTCGCGCCTTAGAAAAAGGCATGGATCTTCTGGCCGAAGCGGTGGCCGTCACCCTTGGCCCCAAAGGTCGTAACGTCGTCCTCGAAAAGAAATTTGGCGCACCCCAAATCGTCAATGATGGCATCACCATCGCTAAAGAAATCGAACTGGAAGACCATATCGAGAACACCGGTGTGGCTTTAATTCGCCAAGCCGCCTCAAAAACCAACGATGTAGCGGGGGATGGTACAACTACCGCCACCGTTCTCGCTCACGCTATTGTTAAAGAAGGTTTACGCAACGTCGCCGCCGGTGCTAACCCGATTTCTCTGAAAAAAGGGATCGATAAAGCTGCCGATTTCCTCGTCAGTCAAATCGCCAAACACGCGAAACCCGTAGAAGACTCCAAAGCGATCGCACAAGTGGGCGCTATCTCTGCTGGTAACGATGATGAAGTCGGTCAAATGATCGCCTCGGCCATGGATAAAGTCGGTAAAGAAGGCGTAATTTCCCTAGAAGAAGGGAAATCGATGACCACCGAACTAGAAATCACCGAAGGGATGCGTTTTGACAAAGGTTATATCTCTCCCTACTTTGTCACCGACACCGAGCGCATGGAATGCGTTTTTGAGGATCCCGCTATTCTGATTACCGACAAAAAAATCGGTTTAGTACAGGATTTGGTTCCTATTCTCGAACAAGTGGCCCGTCAAGGCAAACCCCTAGTAATTATCGCCGAAGACATCGAAAAAGAAGCTTTGGCAACCCTAGTGGTTAACCGTCTGCGCGGTGTTCTTAACGTCACTGCGGTGAAAGCTCCTGGATTTGGCGATCGCAGAAAAGCGATGTTAGAAGATATCGCCGTCTTAACCGGTGGTCAAGTCATTAGCGAAGATGCGGGTTTAAAACTGGAAACCACCAAAATTGACAGCTTAGGTACGGCCCGCCGTATCACTATGAACAAAGATACCACCACCATCGTCGCCGAAGGAAACGACGTGGCAGTGAAAACCCGTTGTGAGCAAATTCGCCGTCAAATCGAGGAAACCGATTCTTCCTACGATAAAGAAAAACTGCAAGAACGTCTGGCTAAATTAGCCGGCGGTGTGGCAGTGATTAAAGTCGGTGCCGCTACGGAAACGGAAATGAAAGACCGCAAATTGCGCCTAGAAGACGCAATTAACGCCACTAAAGCAGCCGTAGAAGAAGGTATCGTCCCCGGGGGTGGTACTACTTTAGCTCACCTCGCTCCCCAATTGGAAACTTGGGCCAAAGAAACCCTACACCATGAAGAATTAACCGGTGCTTTAATCGTTTCTCGCGCCATTGCTGCCCCCTTAAAACGGATCGCTGAAAATGCCGGCCAAAACGGTGCAGTTATTGCCGAACGGGTGAAAGAAAAGCCCTTTAATGTCGGTTATAATGCCGCTACCGGTGAGTTCTCCGATATGTTTGAGGCGGGTATCGTTGACCCCGCTAAAGTGACTCGTTCTGCCCTACAAAATGCCGCTTCTATCGCCGGTATGGTTTTAACTACCGAGTGTATTGTTGTGGATAAACCGGAAAAAGAAAAATCCGCTCCTCCCGCCGGCGGTGGTGACTTCGACTATTAATAATTAGTCTGTTTTTTCTGGACTCGATCGCTTAAATGCGATCGAGTTTTTTTTGATAAAAAAACATCACTTCAGGTTAGGGAAAGTACAATTTTATCCCCGGTGCTTTTTCCTTGCGGTAAAATATTGATAGCTCGATCGGGTATCCCGATTTACAGCCCGCCATGCGGAACAAATCTGGATTGTTAAGTAGGTAGGCGTTAAAAGTTGTCAGGCACCCCCCTTATCAAGGGGTAGGGCTGTTTCATTCTCCCATCAGAATATCAAAAGTAAAAGCGATCACTGTCAGGTAAAATGAGGAGTGACCGGCAACTTTTCAAATATATGTTGAGCTTAATAGAAAAACTGAA
>NZ_SFBZ01000242.1:0-4327 GCF_007095495.1 Microcystis sp. M_QC_C_20170808_M9Col
TTGGAACGAAATAGAGGCTTTTAAAGACTGCGTACATGGAGAATTAAAACAAGAATTACCCTCGAAAAGCCTATTTTTCCACTAAGTATTTATGCTCATTGCAAAGGTGAGATGCTCCCTTTACCAATTTTCAACATCTTCGACTTAAGCTGTTTGCTTGCTTTAATTCATAACAAAAATTAACACACGAAAACCAGAAGAGCCTACTGTTTAATTTTATCTCAAATGTCGGGGTGAAGATCCGAAGCGCTTAGCGCAACGGGATGAAACCCCAGCCAATATAAAACAGCGAAGCACGACTAATACTAAATCCGTTGAGTATAGGCTACTTATGAAGACAAGCAAAAGGGGGAATACATAATCAGTCTTTGATAACCGGATTTAGTATGATGAGGTATATGATGACAATATTTCCAATATTTATTATCCTTGGATATTGGAGCCAAAAAAATCGTTATTTTTATGGATTTCTGTTATTCTTGTTTACCTATTTTTTATCGATTCTATTTCTTGGGTATGGTAATTGGGGCTGGATAACTTAGTTGCTCGTGCAGTTGAGTCAAATTACCCTAACTAATAATGCTAACATAGCTCTTTGCTCAGAGAGAGTCGATTGATTTGTTCAAAAATATCAACTAGATAGAGAATTATTGTCATCATAAATTAGAGTTAAGTACCTAAGCAAAATTAATTACACATCCAAGCCGTCACCCGTCAGCCAAAAGCTTTTTGCTGTGACCAGTAAACAGTGAACTAAAAATTCAAATCTGATCCCTGATAGCTGTCCCGGAGTCCCCGTCTCCTGTCTCCTGTCTCCTGTCTCGACTAGGAAATTAATTTTGCACGACTACTTATGATCAAAAATGTTACTCACATTGCCGAATATCTATATCGGTCAATAAAATCAATAACAATTACAGGATAAGCGTTTAAATGCGATCGAGATTTGCTTGATTTGAATACAAAAATACTGAATATTTATCATCATCAAGCCCTGAACGCCAGCAAAAGAAAACCCCACAGACAAAGACCTTGTAATGATAGAATCGACAATGGCGACGGCTTGGCCATTAGTATTTTTTGCGTCGGACTAGCAGGAGATAAAAGCGTGACCTTTAAGATTGGTTTACTCGGTTTCGGGGTTGTGGGGACGGGAACAGCGAAAATCCTCCTCGATCCTTTTGGTCGTCATCCCGTACTCAAAGAGATTACCATTGGACGAGTGGGAGTTAGATCCCTAGATAAACCGAGAGAAATCGAGCTTTCTCGCCATCTTTTGACCACTGACCTAGAATCGATCGTTACTGACCCCGAAATTGATATTATTGTCGAATTATTGGGGGGTTTGGAACCGGCGCGCTCTTTAATTCTCAAGGCAATCGCATCGGGAAAGCACGTTGTTACGGCAAATAAGGCGGTTATTGCCCGTTTTGGTGATGAAATCTACGCCAAAGCTAACGAAAAGGGGGTTTATGTCCTCCTAGAAGCGGCCGTGGGTGGTGGAATTCCCGTCATTAAACCCTTAAAACAATCCCTCGGCGCTAATCGCATCAGCAGCATCATGGGAATTGTCAACGGCACAACTAACTATATTCTCACGGAAATGAGCCAAAAAGGGGCAGATTTTAGCGAAGTGCTGGCCAAAGCTCAGGAATTAGGCTATGCAGAAGCGGATCCGACTGCGGACGTGGATGGATTCGACGCGGCCGATAAAATTGCCATTTTAGCTTCTTTGGGTTTTGGAGGTCGGGTAAAACGGGAAGATGTTTACTGTGAAGGTATCCGGCAAGTTAGCGCCGTCGATATCGCCTACGCTGATAGACTGGGATTTGTGATTAAATTATTAGCGATCGCAAAAGATACGGTTAAGGAAGATTCCGATACCCTAGAGTTGCGGGTTCATCCAACCCTAGTACCGAAAATCCATCCCCTCGCTAATGCTAACGGAGTCTATAACGCTATTCTGGTCGAGGGGGAACCCTTGGGACAAGTGATGTTTTATGGACCGGGTGCCGGTGGCGGACCGACGGCCAGCGCGGTAGTATCGGATGTGATGAATATCGTCGGAATTTTAAAAAGTAGTGGCAAAACCAAGGAACTTGACCCGCTTTTAAGCTGTGTTCACCAGCATTATTGTCAAATCGCCCCGATGGAGTCGTTATCGACCCGTTTTTATGCCCGTTTTCTCTGTCGCGATGTGCCGGGGGTAATCGGTCATTTAGGTATGGCTTTCGGCGACCATGGGGTTAGTCTAGAATCCGTGGTACAAATTGGTATTAGGGGTGATTTAGCCGAAATTGTCGTTGTCACCCACGATGTGCGCGAGGGCAATTTCCGCAACGCTTTGGCAGCAATAGAGTCTTTAGAAGCTATTGACAGTATTCCCAGTATTCTCCGGGTTTTGTAATTATAGATATCGCTTTTTTTATGGTCATGGGTCGGAGAATCAAAAGTGAGAAAATTTGGCTCAGTTTGACTAGCACAATTTTGTTTTTTTGTCTAGGTTTTTTGGGCTTAAATCAAAAATTAATTTTTGCCCAAGGGTCTGATAATGTTTGTCCCCTGCCGATTTTATCAAGGTTACAACGCCATAAAATCCAAGCGGGAGAAACGATCGCCTCAATCGCCGAAAAATACGCTCTCATCCCGGCAACGATAATTAAACTCAATCCGACTATTCTCAAAAATGGTTTGGCCCCGGTGGGGAAAGAAATCTTTATTCCCCCGATGAACGGCATTCGTATCGAAGCACCCCGGGGTTCCACTTGGCGCGATTTAGAAGCGGCCTATGGTATTCGTGCCGATATACTCTTTGAGCTTAACGGTTGTGGTCGCCGGCCGACAATAGTTTTTATCCCCGGCACCAATTGGTCCGCCGCCGGCAAGCGCTCGGACTATACTGGATTAAGTTCTTATCCCTTACCCTTTGCCAGCACTGTCGGATTAGCCTACGGTTGGCAAAAAAGCCCCACGGAACAGAAAAATCTCTTTCATAGTGGTATTGATCTTCTCGCAGATGTTGGTACACAAGTTCTAGCCGCCGAGGATGGTCTAGTGATTTATGTGGGTCAGGAAGGGGCCTATGGTAATTTGGTAGTAATTAATCATTTAGGTCGCCGGCAGACCCGTTATGCCCATTTAAGCAGGGTTACAGTGAGAATTGACCAAAGGGTACGAGCAGGAGACGTTATCGGTACGGTTGGCACCACGGGACAACCAGATATTATTCCCCCCCATCTTCATTTTGAGGTGCGCTTAGATACTCCCGTCGGTTGGACAGCGCAGGATCCGGCTTTGCATTTGCCCCAAATTGGCCCGCAATAGGGTGTGGGGTGTGGGGTGTGGGGTGTAGGGTTTTACCGATTTTGAGGGGGTCAATTACCTAATTTTCAGGGAAAAAGTCCAGGGATTTTCCCCCCGATTACTCGCATACAATGTAAAGATTTATTAAATTGTAGCTTTTGATACAACGCAGGGGGGGCAAGTGTGTACCCTATCGACTGTTAGGTTCGCTGGTCATTGTTTTGGGTTGCCCTATCGCTTAACCCGAATCGAAATGTCCTAAGCACTCAAATCATCCACCATTAACCCTTTTCTTTTGATGAAAATAAAACAACTCGGAATTGTCTCTGGAGTTGCCCTGGCGACTCTGGTAACGGCTAGTGCAGCACAAGCTGCTTTGGTGGTCGTACCCCCCGGCTTGAATCCGGGCGACCAGTATCGCTTGGTCTTTGTCACCTCCGGCACACGGGATGCAACAAGCACCAACATCAACGACTACAATAACTTTGTTACCAACCAGGTAACAGGAAGCGCTCTTGCTACGCAATTAACAACGGCAGGATTTAACCTGGGTACAATCACTTGGAAGGCGATCGGTTCTACTTCCGCTACCTCTGCCAAAGTCAATACCGGTACTGATGGCAGTCAGCCAGATGTTCCCATCTACCTCATAGATGGCAACAAGGTCGCCAATAATAATGCCGATCTTTGGGATGGCAGCATCCAAACCTATATAGATCGCACTCAGATAGACACATCTGGAACAAATTCTGTATGGACAGGCACTAATGTGGGTGGCTCCGCTCAATCCCCGTTGGGTAACTCGGGTTTTCCGCCTATGGTTACTATAGGTAGCCCTGTTCAAACTAACGCCTCGTGGATCAATATGATCGGTCTTAGTTCAAGTAACTCATACACTCTATATGGAACCCACATTCCGCACCCTGGTCGTTGAAATCAAAAGTTGCTCTAGCCCTTGTATAGTAAGACTTTTAGCGATTACTAAGAATTATGAAGTGTCACACTCTAGTCAGCGATCGCCAGC